>JBATYU010001026.1:0-17973 GCA_049674245.1 Bradyrhizobium sp.
CCACCGAGTCGACCAGAGTCAATGAGTACGGCCTGGGCACCCATACGGGCGGCGGTGCGAGCGGCCGCGACCCCAGCGGGGCCGCCGCCAAGAACCAGTATGCGCCTAGACATGATTGCTCCCTTGCAACTGATTGGACTCGTCCGTTATCGGGAAATATCCCCCGCGAGACTAACTACTTCCCTGCGCAAAATTAGCTACGCTTTGCTGCAAGGTCGAACGGGACTGGCGCTTGACTTGATAGTCCGTCAGCAGCCTGATCCTAAGAGGGCAGAGACGACCGGCGCTATTCAAATGGACAAGTTTCGACTCCCATCACGCCGATTTGTTTACCTCGAGGAGCGATAGAAGCCCGCGCACGATCACCAGCCGCCGACGTCCGACGGTCGTCGTAGCGAGCTGCCCAGCTCCTATCAACTCGTAAAGCTTCGTGCGTCCCAAGCTCGTCGCCTCGCATGCTTCATCGATTGTACAACTGAGCCGCTGGGAAAAAGGAATGGTTGGCTCTTCGGGCTTCGGAGAGGATGTCGGCGGCTCGTCTGCTCCGTTCTTCTCGCGTTGACTGTGTCTCACGGGTACTCCTCCACACAAACATTCGAGATTGCAGAAATTGATCGTGCGACGAGCAAGGTCAATGCGTATATCCGAGGCCTCCGGCGAACTATGGCGTACCGTAGCGACGGTTCGAACATATTCGGATGTCAACGACGGCGGATGAATTTTTTTGCGATCAATCGCGGAATAGCCGTTGTCGACCAACGAGCAGGAGCCGCACCACAATTTATGTGTGACTCGTGGGACGACGATCTATGCCGCCGAAGCGATCGAACAAAACTGGATTGGCAGCGCGTCTCGGCCTCTAAGAAGAATGTGACAGGTCTGTCAATCGTCCGAATACGGTGCCTAGCGCGACTCTGAGGTTTGTCTTGAAGGGGAGCCCCGATCGTCCAACTGCGGCTCCCGCGAAGCGAAAGTAACGACGTTAGAGACTCCTCCAACATAGCGAGCCCACGCCTCCATAAGCTGACGCCGCTTCTTGAGAGCGTTGCCGCGTCTATAGGCTTGCTCAACTTCGTCGCCCACCTTGTGGGCCAGTGCCATTTCGGCGATGTCGCGTTCGCAGGTCGTTTCGTCACCTGCCCAGTCGCGAAAACTCGAGCGACACCCGTGCGTCGTCATCGCTGGGTAAACCGCCTTGAGCGCGTGGAGCACCGCATTCATACCCAGCCTCCCCGTTTCTCGACCACTGGCCCGCGAAAACAAATGCTTCTTGGGAAACTCCCTTCGGGATCACGGCCTTTAGGATCGCAACGGCGCGGTCGGAGAGCGGCACTTCGAAACATAAGCCTTCCGGACCATCTTCCGTCTTCATGCGCTCTGCCGGAACGATCCAGAGCCTCTCGACAAGGTTCACTTCGCGCACACGCATGAACCGGGCTTCGCCAGTACGGACTGCCGTAAGAATGATGAATTCGGCGGCAAGGTTCACGTTGCTATCGGCGCTCTTATGCTTTTCCTGAAGAGCCCGTACGATCCTTGGCACGTCCTTATATGGTGCGGCCTGGTGGTGGCGCTTTGAGCGTTTGGCCTTTGGAAGGAGCTCTTTCAAATTGCCCCGCCATACCGCAGGATTTTCACCGGAACGCAGTCCTTTGGCCCGCGCCGCCATAAATACGCGCTCGATGCGGCTTCGGGTCTCGCGAGCCGTGCGATTGATCTTCAGCCACATCGGCGACAAGATCGCCAGTATGTCCGTCGTATCGATTTCTTGAAGATGCTTCGAGCGGATGGGCTTGCATCGTACCTCGAGATCCCGCTTCCAATCTGCCTCCGTATTCTTACCCTTGAAGCCGGACTTAATGGATTGCAGCAGCGTATCGGCAAATTCTCCGAAGGTGATACCCGCCATCTTTTCGGCCCTTCGCTCCACCGCCGGATCTTTGCCTTCGGCGAGCGTCTTGCGCGCGGCTGCGGCCTTTAGCCGAGCATCGGCGAGCGACAGGCCGTCCTTGCCTTTTCCCTTTGCCGGTCCAAGGCCAAGTTCTCTGCGCTTGCTGGTGCCACGCACACGGTACAGGAAAATCCATTGGCGTCGCCCATGCACTCCGGCCTCGATCACGAGGTAAAGCCCTCCACCGTCACCATGGCGCCCGGGCTCCGCAATAGTTTCCGCCTCGCGCGCAGAAAGCTTATGCAACTGTCTCTTGGCCATCTCCGCCCCACCATCCGCCCCACCATTGAACGCGGATCGCGGCGGATTCCGGCGAACTTCCGTGAACCTTAGCAGACCTTCGATAGAGGGATTATAGCTGGATCAGCAGATACTTAGAAGCTCGCCCACGAATAGGAGCGAAGAGCTGCGAAATTGCACCGCAGTTGTGGTGATGCCAGTCGCGCCCCGCTTTTTTTCCAAAATATCTCGATCGACCTTTTTTGATATTTCCCGATCTTTCGCGGACCTTCGCGTCACCGCACAAAAAATCCGGCGCGCCTTCTTAGGAGCGCGCCGGGCCAGATCGACCAACCAGCTTCAGATCACGCCGCCGGCGCTTTGCGGTTGCGCGAGTTACGCTGGAAGAACAGCGCCTGGCTCGCCACCGCCGAGACCATCGCCGGCTGGAACGGCTTTGAGATCAGGAACGCCGGCTCGGGACGCTCGCCGGTGAGAAAACGCTCGGGGTAGGCCGTGATGAACACCACCGGCACCTCGAAGGTCCGCAAGAGTTCGTTGACGGCATCGAGCCCGGAAGAGCCATCGGCGAGCTGGATGTCTGCCAGAATCAGACCCGGCTTCCTGTTCTTGGCCAGCGCCACGGCGTCCGAATGGGTGCGGGCAACGCCGATCACGTTGTGACCGAGGTTCTTGACCAGGCTTTCGAGGTCCATGGCGATGAAGGTCTCGTCCTCGATGATCAGGACATCGGTCGCGATTTCGGCTGCCATCTCCCGTCCCGCCGCGTCGGCCAGCCGCCGGGCCTCGGCAACGTCGGTGCCGAGAATGAAGGCCACTTCCTCCTCGGCGAAACCCTCGAGCGACAACAGCAGGAAAGCCTGGCGCGGCAACGGCGTGATGTTGGAAAGCCGGCGCTCGGGCGGCATCGGCAGCGTTGCCACGCCGGTATCGTCATTGAGCGAGACTGAGTTCCAGATCTGGGTGAATAGCCGGAACAGGCCTGCGCGGGGTCCGTAGCGCTCGTCGAGCACGGACGGATCCTGCAACATCGCCTCGAGCATGGCTCCGACATAGGCGTCGCCGGAGGCCTGGCTTCCGGTCAGGGCGCGGGCATAGCGCCGCAGCAGCGGTAAATGTTCAGCAACAAGCTGTGATCGGGACATCCCCACTCCATCCATATCCAGGGCCAGGATACTAAAGGGGATGGCCCGAGTTCCCCTGATCGGCTGATTACTCCGAACTCCGAGAAAAGTTCCCAAGCCGCCGGAACTTTTCCGCCGACTTCGAATTAGCTCCTACCGGCGCGGCCTCACAATCGAGAATAACGCTTGAAACCACAGGGACTTAACGCTCGGGGAAACGTGGAACAGGTCATGAAAGATGTAAAGTCTCCAGCAAGCAAGAATACGACCCCCGGGAAGGGCGGCCTCAATGCCGAAATCCAGTCCAGGATCGGCCACCAGCTTCGGGCCATGTACGACGACGTCGTGCGCCAGGGGGTTCCGGAGCGGTTCGCGGAACTTATTCGAAAGCTTGATGTCCGGGAGGACACATCCCAAGTGGGCACTAACGGGGGATCAAACGAACAGAACGGGAGGGAGTAGATGCCTCTCACGGAATCCCTTCGCGACGACATTCTTGCGTCGGTACCGAGCCTGCGCGCCTTTGCCATCTCGCTGAGCGGTAATGGCGATCGGGCGGACGATCTGGTGCAGGAAACCCTGTTGCGGGCGCTCGCGAATATCGACTCGTTCCAGCCGGGCTCAAACCTGCCGGCGTGGCTCTTCACGATCCTGCGCAACCTGTTTCGCTCGGACTATCGCAAGCGGCGGCGGGAAGTCGAGGACGCCGAGGGCAACTATGCCAAGACCTTGAAGACCCAGCCGGCGCAGAACGCGCATCTGGAATTCGAGGAATTCCGCGTCGCACTCGAGAAATTGCCCCAGGACCAGCGTGAAGCGCTAATACTGGTGGGCGCTTCCGGCTTTTCCTACGAGGATGCGGCGGCGATCTGCGGCTGCGCGGTTGGTACCATCAAAAGCCGCGTCAACCGCGCGCGGTCGAAACTCGCCGCGCTGCTTTATGTCGACGGCGCCGAAGATTTCGGCCCCG
This sequence comes from Bradyrhizobium sp., assembly GCA_049674245.1. GTDB lineage: Bacteria > Pseudomonadota > Alphaproteobacteria > Rhizobiales > Xanthobacteraceae > Bradyrhizobium. Next base: position 4,286 of record JBATYU010001026.1, read on the forward strand.
ACGAAACCGTGCGCGCGGTGATCGGCGGCAACGGCTAGAACGTCACTGCGAGGAGCCAACGGGGTGCGTATTGGCGCGACCCGTTGGCTCGCGACGGCTGTCTCAGGTTTGAAGAAAATAATTACCTTACCGGCGCTGAAAATTGTTCGGTGCGGTCGCGTTCGCTCATGTCGACGACCGTCACCATCGGAGCGATCAGTTCGTAGACGTAGCTCGCTTCGGTGAAATAGCGTTTCGACGTTCCGCCGAGCGCCTCCGGGGCGACGCGATCGAGCAGGATGACGCCGAAATCGCTGTCCGGCCGGCGCGTCGCCTCGCTGGTGTTGAACTCTTCCCAGCGAAAATGAAAGGTCATCTCGAGCTCTTCGCCCGTCACTTCCCATGTCACCGTGATGTGCGGATGCTTGCCGACCAGCGACAAGCCCTCGTCCGAGTGCGACGCCAGCTCGAACAACAGCAGCGAAAGGCTCTGGGCCGCACGCGCGCTGACGGCGACGTCGGGACCGCTGACCGCGATACGATCGGCGTGCGGTATCGCGCGCGCTTCGAACAGACCCTTCAGCTTCACGCCCTGCCATTGGCTCTCGCTGAGCAGCGACACCACGTTCGACATGGCATGGATGCGGCCGATCAACAGCTCGCGCGCGACGTCGAGGTCGGACCCGTGACGCAAGGTTCGCGTCACGATCGACTGGATCACCGCAAGGATGTTCTTGACCCGGTGGTTGAGTTCGTCGATGACCGCTGTCAGCCGGCGCTCGAAGCCGATCCGCACCTGGATCTCGCGGCTGAGACGCAAATTGTTGTAGGCGACATAGCCGAACAGCCCGCAGACGATGCCGGTCAGCGACAGGCCGATGGCCGCCACGATCGCCGCCGTCTGCTCCGCGCGCCTGATCGCGTTGGTCTTGGCATAATAGCCGAGCGACCAGTCGCGGTTTCCGAACGTCACCGTCCGCGTCGCCGAAGGCGGCGAGGCGTCCGACGCAACCTTGCGCGATGTGACAGCGCCCTGGTCGTTGGCGACCAGCTCGCCATCGCCGCTGCGCGGGTCCTTCAGCACGACCGAAAACAGCGACAGATCATCATTGGCCAACATCAGCGGCGCAATTTCATAGGAAAACGTCACGAAGCCCGCCGGCGCCGAAGCGAGCGGCGGCACCACGGGCGCCGCCAGAACGAGGCCGATCGGCCCGTTGGGACGGAGCAGCGGGGTCGGGTCGGACGCGACCGGTTTCCCCGCGGCCATGGCCTGGGTCAGCATCGGCCCGATCACCGGTTGCTGGTCGTACGCCCGTCCGGGGAAGGCCCTGGTCTCGGCATTGCGCGGTTCAACGTCCATCAGCACATCGATCGGCCTGTTGAGCGAGGTCGGATCCAGCGGCTTGTCATCGTAATTGCGGATCGTCGGGTTGGAGAATCCGGCGCTCATAAGTTCGCCCCGCGCGATGTCGAGCTCGTTTGGCTTGAGCCGCGCGATCCAGCCTGCGACGACGAAGTCGGTCTTGAATGCGTAGATCGAGGAGCGCAGCGGCTCCAGCATGTTGGCCCTGATCACCGAAGGCGTGCGGAACAGGCCGGACGCAACGCGGGCCAGGAGTTCGCGCTCGGTCAGCCGGTCCTGAACCAGGCTGGCGTGGACGTCGATCGCCCGCGCCAGCGCGATCCCGTCGATGGTCAATTCCTGATCGTGCACGCGATAGGCCGCAAGGCCGGAGAGCAGCACTCCGACCAACGCTATAAAGCCTATGATGAAACCCAGCCGGACCACTCGCTTACTCAGAAGATGCGGAATTGGCGAGAAAACAAGGGAAGCATCCGAGCTCCGCGCACAGTCACGAGCCAAACGGAATGAAGGCCAACCGATTGATATAATGGAGGAGCGATTTGCGGCACGCAACTAAACTCGCCGGTGAAGCTTAATGTGCCCGCCATGAGCACAATTCTTGTCGAAAGCCCAAGGATGTTAATCGCACGCAAGCGATTTTGTTCCGGTTGATGGCGCGATAATGTCGCGTGCAGCGGCGCTGGGCTTGTCAACCACTAGCGCGTTAACGCTTTCGCTTAACCAAGCTTGCTTCAAGGCTACTTTGAAGGTTGCTTTGGCGCCGCTTCCCTGAGACCGCCCTTGGTTTCGATGAAGCTGATGATGCGGTCCAGTCCCTCGCTCTTCTTCAGATTGGTCATGACGAACGGCCGTTCGCCACGCATGCGTCGCGCGTCGGTATCCATTTTTTCAAGCGACGCGCCGACATGCGGCGCGAGGTCGATTTTGTTGATGACCAGAAGGTCCGACCGGGTGATGCCGGGGCCGCCTTTCGACGGGATCTTGTCGCCCGCCGCGACGTCGATGACGTAGATCGTAAGATCGGCCAATTCCGGCGAGAAAGTGGCGGCGAGATTATCGCCGCCGGATTCAATCAGCACGAGATCGAGATCGGGGAATTTCGCGCACATGTCCGCAACCGCCGCGAGATTCATCGAAGCGTCCTCGCGGATCGCGGTATGCGGGCAGCCGCCGGTCTCGACGCCCGTGATTCGGTCCGCCGTCAGCGACCCCGCGCGCACCAGGAACTCGGCATCCCATTTGGTGTAAATGTCGTTGGTGATCGCCGCGATGTCGTAGCGCTGCCGCATCGCCTTGCAGAGCAAATCCATCAGCGCGGTTTTTCCCGATCCGACGGGACCACCGACGCCGACACGAAGCGGGCCATGAGAACTGGGCATATCAGATTATCTTTCCGCTATGGTTGCGCATCGCTGATACCCTCATGATCGGAACAGCCTCGTGTACTGCGTCTCGTGCCGCAGGCTCGCGAGATCGGCGCGAAACGTCGCGCTGCCGAGATCCTCCAGCGTTGCCGCGATGGCCCGCTTGGCGGTCGCTGAGACAACCGGCTCGAGCGAGGCCAGCACGCGTTGGCTGTCGGTCTGGCCGAGCGGAATGAGTCTGCTCGCCGCCGATATCCAGTTCGACGTCAGCGCGTGAAGGAAGGCGTGCAGCGTCTGCGCGAGCCGAATCGCATGCGCGGCGCTGACGATACCGACTGCGACGGGATAGACGATCACGCCACCGCAACGCGCGATCATCGCTTCAAGGCCGTCGCAATTCCAAGCATGGCGCGCAATCTCGATGAAGGCCCGTCCCTGCGCCGAGGTCTCGAGCTGCCGCTCGCGCGACGGCACGAACGCTGCCGCGAGCTCTGCGGTTTCGCGCAAACTCGCATCGTCGCAAAGCTCCGTGGCGCGGTGCGCCTGCGCCAGGAACACGGCGTCACAAAACCCTCCTCCATCCGCGAGCATCGCGGCAAGCCAATTCTGTAACGAGGCGGCGTCTCTGATATCGCCCGCCTCCACCGCCCATTCGATGCCACTGGAATAGGCAAACCCGCCCACCGGAAACGACGGCGACAGCCAGGTCATCAGCCGGTACAGCGCCGCTGCCTCGCTCTCGGTCATCCCGCCAAGATCCAAAACGGGCTGCGGCTCATTTGCGGTCATGAGCGTGGGAATGGCCGTGATCGTGATGGTGATGGTGATCGTGATCGTGATCGTGATCGTCGGGATCGTGCGACGGACGATCATGCGCGGCGTGATGCGCGTCACCGTCGAGCGTGTGGCCATGTCCACCACCTGCATAGGCCCCGCCTTCGGGATCGAACGGCGCCTCGATCTCGATCACGCGCGCGCCCAATCCCTTCACCATGGCTTCGATGACATGATCGCGCCGAACGCGCAGGCCCTTGGCCATGATCTGGGTTGGCAGATGGCGGTTGCCGAGATGCCAGGCTACCCTGACCAGATCATGCGGATCAGACCCTCGGATTTCGACCAGCAGCTCCGGCGCCGCCACCACCTCGACCAGCCTTCCATCGTCGAGCACCAGCGCGTCGCCGCCGCGCAGCGCAACCGCGCTTTCGAGATCCAGCAGAAACGCAAGTCCGCGCGTACCGGTCATCGCCATCCGCCGCCGGTGCCGGTCGTCGAAATCAAGCACGACGGTATCGACTGGGGCTTCCGTCCAGCGATGCTGCGGCTTGACTTCGGTCGCGCGGATCATGCGGGCCTTTGTTACTGATTAGCGGATTTCGACTTTTTCGGGCGTGATGACTTCGATCTTTGGTGGAGCTGAGAAGCATTTCACCGCGACCCGGCCAAAAGTCTTCATGTGCTCGGCGGCGCGGTGCGGCACCAGCGCCTCGGCATTCTCCCATTGCTCGACAAACACCATTTTGGCGTCATCGGTGACGCTCTCATGCAGGTCATAGGCGATATTGCCTACTTCCTTGCGGGTCTCCTTGATGCAGGCGGTAGCCGCCGCAATGAATTCGGCGCGCGCTTCAGGCTTCACGGTCAGCGTGGCAACAACGTAAATCACAAGAATCCTCCCGGCTTTTTGTCCTGGCTCAGACGGCCGGGATCGAGCTTAGAACAGGAAATAGCGCTGCGCCATGGGCAGCACCTCGGCCGGCGGACAGGTCAGGAGCTCGCCGTCGGCACGAACCTCATAGGTTTCGGCGTCGACCTCGATCTTGGGTGTGGCGTCGTTATGGATCATGCTCTTTTTGGAGATTTTGCCGCGGGTGTTTTGCACCGCATAGAGTTTTTTGCCGATGCCGAGCTTGCGCGCTAGCCCGCCGGTAACAGCGGCCTTGGAAGTAAACACCACCGAAGACGCCGTGAGCGATTTGCCGAAGGCGGCGAACATCGGCTGGTAATGCACCGGCTGCGGGGTCGGGATCGAGGCATTCGGATCGCCCATGGGAGCTGCCACAATCGAGCCGCCCTTGATGATGCAGTCGGGCTTGACGCCAAAAAAGGCCGGGGACCACAGCACGAGATCGGCGAGCTTGCCCTTCTCAACTGAACCTATCAGCTTTGAGACGCCGTGCGCGATCGCCGGGTTGATGGTGTATTTGGCGATGTAGCGCTTGACGCGGAAATTGTCGTTGTTGCCCTTGTCCTGCGGCAACGAACCGCGCTGCTTCTTCATCTTGTCGGCGGTCTGCCAGGTGCGGATGATGACTTCGCCGAGCCGGCCCATGGCTTGGGAGTCCGACGACATCATCGAGAGCGCGCCGAGATCGTGCAGGATATCCTCAGCCGCAATGGTTTCCTTCCGGATGCGGCTCTCGGCGAACGCCAGATCTTCCGCGATGGTGGGATCGAGGTGGTGGCAGACCATCAGCATGTCGAGATGCTCGTCGATGGTGTTGCGGGTGAAGGGGCGCGTCGGATTGGTCGATGACGGCAGCACGTTCTTCAAGCCGGCGATCTTGATGATGTCGGGCGCGTGGCCGCCGCCGGCGCCTTCGGTGTGGAAGGCATGGATGGTGCGGCCCTTGAACGCCTTTATCGTGTCCTCGACAAAACCCGACTCGTTCAGCGTGTCGGAATGCAGCATCACCTGCACGTCGTAATCATCGGCAACCGAAAGACAATTGTCGATCGCCGCCGGCGTGGTGCCCCAATCCTCATGCAGTTTCAGCGCGCAGGCGCCACCTTTGATCATCTCCACCAGCGAGGCCGGGCGCGACGCGTTGCCCTTGCCGGAAATGCCGAGATTAACCGGGAAGGCGTCGAACGATTGGATCATCCGCCCCATGTGCCAGGGGCCGGGGGTGCAGGTGGTGGCGAAGGTGCCGTGCGATGGCCCGGTGCCGCCACCCAGCATCGAGGTGACGCCACTCATCAGCGCATGCTCGATCTGCTGCGGGCAGATGAAGTGGATGTGGCTGTCGAATCCACCGGCGGTGAGTATTTTCCCTTCGCCGGCGATCACGTCCGTTCCCGGGCCGATCACGATCGTGACGCCTCCTTGGATGTCGGGATTGCCGGCCTTGCCGATCGCGCTGATAAAACCTTCCTTGATCGCGACGTCGGCCTTCACGACGCCCCAATGGTCGACGATCAGCGCATTGGTGATGACGGTGTCGGCCGCGCCCTGCTTGTTGGTGACCTGCGATTGTCCCATGCCGTCGCGGATCACCTTGCCGCCGCCGAATTTTACTTCCTCGCCGTAAGTCGTGAAATCCTTTTCCACCTCGATGATGAGGTCGGTGTCCGCAAGCCGCACCCGGTCGCCCGTGGTAGGGCCGAACATATCGGCATAGACGGAACGTTTGATTTTGACGGACATCAGAAAACTCCGTTCGCGGTGTAGTCGTGCGCGGCAGCCGTGATCGTATCCGGAAGGATCACAACTTGCCCATCACGTCGCCGCGAAAGCCGTAGATGGTGCGTTTTCCCGCCAGCGCGACAAGCTGGACGTCGCGGGTCTGCCCCGGCTCGAACCGCACCGCGGTGCCGGCGGCGATATCGAGCCGCATGCCGCGCGATTTCTTGCGGTCGAACTTGAGCGCCGGGTTGGTCTCGAAGAAATGATAATGCGAGCCGACCTGGACCGGGCGGTCGCCGGTGTTGGCCACCGTGAGGGTCACGGTCTTGCGGCCGGCATTGAGCTCGATCTCGCCGTCCTTGATGAAGAGTTCGCCGGGGATCATTGTGTCTTCCCTTCCTCGTCATTCCGGGGCGCGCAGCGCGAACCCGGAATCTCGTTCCAATAACCGCTGGATTCCGGGTTCGGCGCGGAGCCTGTCATCGGGCCGCGATTCGCGCGGACCCGTTGGCGCCGCCCCGGAATGACTAACGTCATCTGATCGGCTCATGCACGGTGACGAGTTTTGTGCCGTCCGGAAACGTCGCTTCGACCTGGATGTCGTGGATCATCTCGGCGATCCCATCCATCACCTGCGCGCGGGTCAAGACCTGCGCGCCGGCCTGCATCAGGTCGGCCACGGTGCGGCCGTCGCGCGCGCCCTCGACGATGAAGTCGGAGATGATGGCGATAGCTTCGGGATGATTGAGCTTGACGCCGCGCTCCAGCCGTCGCCGCGCCACCATGGCCGCCATCGAAATCAGAAGCTTGTCCTTTTCGCGGGGGGAAAGATTCATCCGAACACTCTGATGATTTTGAGCAGGCCTGTTGATCGAAACCTAATTGAGCCAAAGCCGCGGCAGCCGCTCCGCGCTGGCGCGGCCGAGCACCGCGACCATGTCGGAGCGAAGCCGCGCGGCATCTTGGGCACACAAGCGCGCCATTGCAAATCCATTCCAGGCGGAGATTCCGACCTCACTCCCGAACGTGTCCGCAACCTCGCGGATCCGCTCCACCAGGGCCTCGTCGCCCGGCACGATCAGGGCCGTGCCGATCGCTACCCCAGCCTTCGCGATCGCGGGACAGTCAAGCTTTTCGCCGATATCGCCCTCGAGCCGAACGGTTTCGGCGAACACCAGCCTGCCGCCGCGCCGCAGCCGCCAGCGATCGACGAATTCGCCTTGGCGCATGCGTTCCCCCATCGCGGCGCGGCCGAACACCACGATTTCGCACAGCAGCAGCGAGGCGCCCTCTGCCAGATCGATGTCGATGCGCCGCGATATCCGTGCCCGGTCGAACAGAATGGTTTCCTGCGGCAGCCAGGAAAGATGCGCACCGGAAGCCGCCTTCAGCGCGATATTGAGCTCGGCGGCGGGGCCAGCCGCGCGATAGATTTTTTCAGCCGCCGCCGTCGTGACGACGAGGCGCGATCCTTCGCCGGCCGCGATATCGATATCAAAGCGGTCGCCGCCGGCGATGCCGCCCGCCGTATTGACGAATACCGCCGCGAGGCCCGCTTCTTCGGGGGAGGGAAAGCGCACGCGCAGCGAGCCGGACTCGTAAAGATGACGGCGCCGCGTGACGCCGTCCTTTAGCTGCACGTCGAATGCGACGGCGCCCCGCGCACGGTTGGCCGCAAAGACCGCCGAAGATGCGTTTGAAAGTTCAGCCGTCATCCATCTCCCCGCGAGTAGCGCGACCTCCGCCGGCCGTCTCGGATGGTTATAGCGCCATCTGGCGGCTGATTTCGCTCGCGTCGAGTTGAGCGCGATCGCAGGAATATTTCACCGCGCCGCGGTCCATGACCGCGAAACTGTCGCCGAGCTGGCAGGCAAAGTCGAGATATTGTTCGACCAGCACGATCGCGATGTTGCCGAGATTGCGCAGATACGAGATCGCCCGTGCAATGTCCTTGATAATCGACGGCTGAATGCCCTCGGTCGGCTCGTCGAGCAATAATAGTTTTGGCCGCATCACCAGGGCGCGGCCGATCGCAAGCTGTTGCTGCTGGCCGCCGGACAGGTCGCCGCCACGGCGGCCGAGCATCGATTGCAGCACCGGAAACAGCGAGAACACATCGTCGGGAATATAGCGGTCGTCGCGCTGCAACGGTCCAAACCCGGTCTTGAGGTTTTCCTCCACCGTCAGCAGCGGAAAAATCTCGCGGCCCTGCGGCACGAATCCGATGCCCTTTCGCGCCCGCTCATAAGGCCTTAAGCCCGTGATGTCGGCACCGTCGAAGGTGATCGAGCCGGAGGCAATCGGATACTGGCCGACCATGGCGCGCAGCAGCGAGGTCTTGCCGACGCCGTTGCGCCCGAGCACGCACGTCACCTTGCCGGGCTCGGCCTTCAGCGAGACGCTGCGCAGCGCCTGCGCCGCGCCGTAATAGAGGTTGATGTCCTTGACCTCGAGCATGTGGCGCCCTCATTAGGCGAATGGCGAGTAGCGAGTAGCGAATAGTAAGAGGGATGACCTTTCTATTCGCTATTCGCCATTCGCTATTCGCGCCCTCATCTTCCCAAATACACTTCGATCACCCGCTCGTTCGACGAGACCTGATCGATGGTTCCCTCCGCCAGCACCGTGCCCTCGTGCAGGCAGGTCACCTTGACGCCGAGCTCGCGGACGAAGGTCATGTCGTGCTCGACGACCATGACCGTCTTTTCCTTGTTGATCGCCTTGAGCAGTTCCGCGGTCTGATGGGTTTCGACGTCGGTCATGCCCGCGACCGGCTCGTCGACCAGGAGCAGTTTCGGATCCTGCGCCAGCAGCATGCCGATCTCTAACCACTGTTTTTGGCCGTGCGACAGGCTTCCGGCCAGGCGGTTGCGCGCACCGGTGAGGCGGATGGTTTCCAGCACCCGCTCGATGCGTTCGGTCTCAGGCTTGCTTTCGCGCCAGAACAGCGTGCCCTTGACGCCGTGATCGACGTTGAGCGCGAGCAGCAAATTGTCCTCGATGGTCTGGCTCTCGAACACTGTCGGTTTCTGGAATTTCCGGCCGATGCCGAGTTCGGCAATGCGGGTCTCGTCGAGCCGGGTCAGGTCGGTGACGCCGTCGAACAGCACCGTGCCCTCGTCCGGCCTGGTCTTGCCGGTGATGATGTCCATCATCGTGGTCTTGCCGGCGCCGTTGGGGCCGATAACGGCGCGCATCTCGCCGGGTTCGAGCGCCAGCGACAGATTGTTGATGGCGTGGAAGCCGTCGAACGATACGTGCACGCCGTCGAGGTAAAGCAGTGCGGAAGTGGCGCGGCTGTCCATGACGTTCATGCGATCACTCCGCCGGGTTCGGTTCGCTGACGCCGTCTTCGCGCGCCGCGCTCTCGGCGTTCACCAAGAGGCGTTGCGTCTTCCACGGTGCCCACCAGGCATTGAAGGTGCCGACGATGCCCTTTGGCAACAGCAGCGTCACCAGGATGAACAGCGCGCCCAGCATGAACAGCCAGTACGGCGCCAATGGACCGGACGTGAAATAGGTTTTGGCGTAGTTGACGACGATAGCGCCGAGCGCTGCGCCAGTCAGCGTGCCACGGCCGCCGACCGCGACCCAGATCACCGCTTCGATCGAGTTGCCCGGCGCGAATTCGGATGGATTGATGATGCCGACCTGCGGCACGTAGAGCGCGCCGGCCACGCCCGCCATGCAGGCCGACAGTGTGAAGACGAACAGCTTGTAGGATTCGACGCGGTAGCCGAGGAAGCGCGTGCGCGACTCCGCATCGCGCACGGCGATCAGGACCTTGCCGAGTTTCGAGGTCACGACCGCGCGGCAGATCAGAAAGCCGACAATCAGCGCAAGGCAACTCAGCGCGAGCAGGGCGGCGCGGGTGCCGTCGGCCTGCACGTTGAAGCCGAGAATATCCTTGAAATCGGTGAGGCCGTTGTTGCCGCCGAAACCGAAATCGTTGCGGAAAAATGCCAACAGCAACGCGTAGGTCATGGCTTGCGTAATGATCGAGAGATAGACGCCGGTGACGCGGGAGCGAAATGCCAGCCAGCCGAAGCAGAATGCGAGCAGGCCCGGAGCCAGCACGACCATCAACGCGGCGAACCAGAACATATCAAAACCGTTCCAGTACCAGGGCAGTTTTGGGTAATTCAGGAACACCATGAAGTCGGGCAGGATCGGATTGCCGTAGACGCCGCGGCTGCCGATCTGGCGCATCAGATACATGCCCATGGCATAGCCGCCGAGCGCGAAGAACGCACCGTGGCCGAGCGAGAGAATGCCGCAATAACCCCAGATCAGGTCGATCGCGAGCGCGAGAATCGCGTAGCAAACATATTTGCCAAACAGCGCCACCAGATAGGTCGGCACCTGGAACGCCGAACCCGACGGCAACAGCAGGTTCGACAGCGGGATCAGCACGCCGAACGCGGCGACGACCAGCACGAACATCGTCGCGGCGCGATCCAGCGAGCGCGTCAGCATGTGCGATATCATGCTTCCACCGCCCGCCCCTTCAGCGCGAACAGGCCGCGCGGGCGTTTCTGAATGAACAGGATGATGAGCACGAGAATGGCAATCTTGCCGAGCACGGCGCCCGCGACCGGCTCGAGGAATTTGTTGGCAATGCCGAGCGTGAAGGCGCCGACCAGCGTGCCCCACAAATTACCGACGCCGCCGAACACCACCACCATGAAGCTGTCGATGATGTAGCTCTGGCCGAGATTGGGGCTGACATTGTCGATCTGCGACAGTGCCACGCCTGCAATCCCGGCGATGCCGGAGCCGAGACCGAAAGTGAGCGCATCGACGCGCGAGGTCGCGATCCCCATCGACGCCGCCATCCGGCGGTTCTGCGTCACCGCGCGCATCTCGAGGCCAAGCGCGGTAAAGCGCAGCATCGCAAGCAGGATGGCGAACACCGCGAGCGTGAAGCAGAGGATCCAGAGCCGGTTGTAGGTGATCGTGATCTGTCCGAGATCGAACGCACCGCTCATCCAGGAGGGGTTGCCGACCTCGCGGTTGGTCGGACCAAACATGGTACGCACGGCCTGTTGCAGCACCAGCGACAGGCCCCAGGTCGCGAGCAGCGTTTCCAGCGGGCGGCCGTAGAGAAAGCGGATGATACTGCGCTCGATCAAGACACCGATGCCGCCGGCGACCAGGAAGGCCAGTGGAACCGCAATCAGCAGCGAATAATCGAACAGGTCGGGATAGCTTGTGCGAATGGTTTCCTGCACCAAGAAGGTAACATAGGCCCCGATCATCACCATCTCGCCATGGGCCATGTTGATGACGCCCATCACGCCGAAGGTGATGGCAAGACCAATCGCCGCAAGCAGCAGGACTGAACCGAGCGACAGGCCGTACCAGGCATTCTGCACCGCCGACCACAGCGAAAGATTGCTCTGGATCGCGGCGATCGCGGCCACCGCGGCCTTGGCAACCGCGGGCGGCTGATCGCCGCCGATGTCGTTCAACAGCGCCAGCGCCTCCTGGTCGCCGCGCGCCTTGATGGTGGCGATGGCCTCTAGCTTCTCGACGTCGGTGGCATCGGATTTGAACAGCAGGATGGCCGCGCGCGCCTCGGAGAAAGCAAGCTTGGCGGCCTTGTTGGTTTCCTTGGCCAGCGCGCCATCGACGACCGGCAGGAATGTCTCGTCATGGGTTTTGAAGACCGATTGCGCTGCCGCAATCCGCTTGGCGGGATCGGGCGACAACAGCGTCAGGCCGCCGAGCGCAGCCTCAACGGTGCGGCGCAGGCGGTTATTGAGCCGCACGGCGCTGGCGCTGTCGGGGACGCTCGCGACGGCTGTGCCGGTTGCGGCGTCGATCGACTTGCCGTCGGGGTCGGTGAGGTAGACTTTCTTGCTGTCGGGATCGGCCGTCAGGCGGCCGTCCTGCAACGCGCTGATGATCGCAAAGGCGAGCGGATTGCCCGACGTCGCGACCGCGCCGATCGCTTCCTCGGTGTCGGAAAAATCGTCATTGGCGAACTTGCCGACCGCGTCCTCGAAGGCTCCGGCGAACGCCGGCAGCGCGAACGCGATCAGCGCAATCGAGAGCGCAAGCGCGCGAAGGCGAAAGAGGACGTTGGCAGGCACTGCGCTACCCCGGCAGAAGTAGAGAGAAGGCGACGGCATCGCCGCCTTCTCCGGTCACGTCAGTAGTCAGGAGCCCTGACCGCCGCACTTGTTGGTCTTGACGTTGTAGTTGCCGCACTTCTTGCCGACCCAGTCGCCGATCAGGTCCTTGGAGCCTTCCAGCTCCTTCGACCATGCGTCGCCGGCTACCAGGCCAGGGGTCTTCCACACCACGTCGAACTGGCCGTTGCCCTTGATTTCGCCGATGAACACCGGCTTGGTGATGTGGTGGTTCGGCAGCATCTTCGAGATGCCGCCCGTCAGGTTCGGCGCTTCGGTGCCGGGCAGCGCGTCGATCACCTTGTCCGCATCGGTCGACTTCACCTTTTCCACCGCCTTGACCCACATGTTGAAGCCGATGACGTGCGCCTCCATCGGATCGTTGGTGGTGCGCTTCGGATTCTTGGTGTAGGCCTGCCAGTCCTTGATGAACTTCTCGTTCGCAGGCGTCTTGATCGACTCGAAGTAGTTCCAGGCGGCGAGATGGCCGAGCAGCGGCTTGGTGTCGATGCCGGCGAGTTCTTCTTCACCGACCGAAAACGCGACCACCGGAATGTCGGTCGCCTTGATGCCCTGGTTGCCGAGCTCCTTGTAGAAGGGAACGTTGGCGTCGCCGTTGATGGTCGAGACCACCGCGGTCTTCTTGCCGGCCGAGCCGAACTTCTTGATGTCGGCGACGATGGTCTGCCAGTCACTATGACCGAACGGCGTGTAGTTGATCATGATGTCTTCCTGCTTGACGCCTTTCGACTTCAAGTAGGCTTCGAGAATCTTGTTGGTGGTGCGCGGATAGACGTAGTCGGTGCCGGCCAGCACCCAGCGCTTCACCTTTTCGTCCTTCATCAGATAGTCGACCGCGGGGATCGCCTGCTGGTTCGGCGCCGCACCCGTGTAGAACACATTGCGCTCGCTCTCTTCACCCTCGTACTGCACGGGGTAGAACAGAATGTTGTTCAGTTCCTTGAACACCGGGAGCACGGATTTGCGCGACACCGAGGTCCAGCAGCCGAATACGACGGCGACCTTGTCCTTGGTGATCAGCTCACGGGCTTTTTCCGCGAACAGCGGCCAGTTCGATGCGGGATCGACCACGACGGCCTCGAGCTTCTTGCCGAGTAGACCGCCCTTCTTGTTCTGCTCGTCGATCAGGAAGAGGATGGTGTCCTTCAGCGTGGTTTCGCTGATGGCCATGGTGCCGGAGAGCGAGTGCAGCACGCCGACCTTGATGGTGTCGTCAGCCGCCTTCGCGGGGCCGAACGCGGCCAGGCCCAAAACCAGCCCGGCGGACGCGGCGAGCAAGCCGCGGCGGCTCAGCGTCGCTATATCGTGAGTAAGTTGTGTAAGCATGAAATGTCATCTCCCTGACGCAGGCGTGAAACGCTGCGAAACGGCCCCAACGGCCGCCTGCGTTAACGGAATCGCAAGAACCATGCCAC
>JBATYU010001027.1:0-8282 GCA_049674245.1 Bradyrhizobium sp.
GCCAAGCTCGCGGCGCTACGGACGCTGGCGGCGACATTCCGCAGCGTGGCAAAAGCGGGGTGAGACCCTGCCTCTACAAGATCGCCTCGAACGCACTGCGCAGCGTTTCATGCCGGAACACGAATCCATTGCTGAGCGCCTTGTTCGGCAGCACACGCTGGCCGCCCAGCAGAAGCTCATTGGCGAAGTCGCCACCAGCGCGACGGAGCAGTGCGGCGGGAATGCGCAAGACCGTAGGCCGATGCAGCCGCCGGCCAAGCTCCTCGGTGAATTTCATGTTGGTGACGGGTATCGGCGCCGTCGCGTTGATCGGACCGGAAAGATCGGGCTTTGCGATGACATGCGCAATCAGACGAACAAGATCGTCGCGCTCGATCCACGACATCCACTGCTTGCCCGATCCGAGCGGACCGCCGAGACCGAATTCAAACGGCGTCAGCATCCGCGTGATGAAACCGCCATCGGTCCCCAACACCAAGCCGATCCGCAAGTAAACGACGCGCACGCCAAACTCGGCGGCGGGACGCGCCGCGTTCTCCCAAGCCTCACACAGTTCGTGGCTGAAACAGGCATGCGATTTGGCGGACTCGGTGAGCACCTGATCCTGCCAGAGGCCATACCAGCCGATCGCCGAACCGCTGACCAGCACGGCAGGCTTGCACTCAAGACGCGCGATCAGCCGAATAACGTCGCCGCTCATATGAATCCGGGAATCCAGGATCTCGCGGCGCTTCGCTTCGGTCCACAGACCGTTGCCGATCGGCTCGCCTGCCAGGTTCACGATCGCATCGATTTTGGCGTCGGCAGCCAACTGATCGAGGTTGCTGATCAACGTAATCGGCGGCGGCAGCACCTCCGCCTTGGCCGGGTTGCGGACCAGCGCGATGACCCGATGACCCGCGCCGGCGAGGCCTGCAACCAGCCGACTGCCGATGAACCCGGTCGCACCGGTGACAAGCACGGTTTGCCGCCCCGGTAATTTCTCGACGAGACTTACGGCCAGACTTGGCGCCGACACGCTGGTCATTCGCGCAAGACGTTTGGACGCGGTAAAATCCCGCAGTCCGCAAAGCGCGGCGCCAACGGCCGATGCCGCAGCCACAACACTGAGGAGACCGGCGTAGGCCGATCTGATCCCGGTCGACTGCATGGACCATCCAATCAAAACCGGCAGCAGCAGCACCAGAATGGCACCATAGTTGATCGCGAGCAGCGTGTGATTGATGCGTTCGCTGGCCGGAAGCTTCCGGCTCATATCCTCTTCGACGAAATCCATCAGCGTGATGACGATTTCGGCAACCAGCACCGCAATCACGATGATCGCAAAAATGCCGTGCACCTCCAGCCAGCCGAGGATGAGGAACAAGGAGGCATAGAGCACATTGCGCACGCCATGCAGCCGGAGCTCGTAGCGCTGCGAGGGGCGCCACGCCAGCCGTTCGGTGAGTTCATGGTGGTAGAAGGTGTCAAACACACCCATCACGATTTGGATGGCGATCAGCGTCCAGAGCAACGATGTCATGGCGCGGCCTCCCGAAACACGGCGGACTGACGAATAAGCTTCCCGAAGCGGGGGTGGATGACCTCAAGCGTGAAGCGAAATTCGTCGCTCCCGAGATCGCGATGGGTCACGGTCAGATCGCCGGGCGTGAGCCACTCCGGCAGTGGCAGCCGCAACGGCCCAACCTGGATGGCGTAACCCACGCTGCGAAACAGCAGCGCTTCATTCACGACAGATATCCGCAACCCCATGCTGACGCCGAAGCCAACATATTCCTCAAGGCCAGTCGGGCCGGCGAAGCGTTTGGAGGAGTGGGTGACCTGCGGAAAGCCATCCTTACGCGCGCAGATCCGGGTCCAGATCTGGCCGCCGGTTGCCGCATCCTCCGTCACCGTGACGATCATCGGCACGCCCGTCGCCGGGCCGGTCGGCAGCGGCCCTCCGATCAGGCGCGCGACTTGCGCGAGCCACCAGCCGGCCCAGCTGCAGCTCGCTTCTTCGACCTCGCCGACATAGACGATGGTCCTGCCAGCAGCGAGGCGTTTGGAGAATCGTCTCCAGATGGCAAGCGGCAGGCGTCCCCATTCATGGTCAGGCAGGAGCGCGCGGAACCGATCGTCGTCGAGCAGCTTTTCGTTGGAAGCCGGCGGTGCTGGAAGTCTTGCCATCCTTGCTGACGCCATCGCACGCTCCCGTTACGCTCCGCCCTATTTGACTTTCCCCGCCGGCAGGAAGCTGACGATCTTTTCCCCGAGCTTGATCAACGCGACCAGCCGCGGCCGCGGCACGTTGAGCATCTGCGTGTACCAGCGGTCGACCAGTTCGGTGAACGCCAGCATTTCCTTCAGGCGCTTGCTCGCGACCGGACTGATGGTCGGATCATCGGCGGCGTCCGAGACGCAGGCGCGCAACGCATCCACCGCCGGATCGATCTCGCGCTCCTTGCGGCCGGCAGCAATCCGCGCCGCCACTTCCCAGATGTCGGTTTCCGCCTCGAAATGATCGCGGCGGTCGCCGCGCATCGGCACCCGCCGGATCAGATTCCAGGACAACAGTTCCTTGAGCGAATTGGAGACGTTCGACCGCGCCATCCCCAGCGTTTCCGCGATATCCTCGGCGGTCATCGGCTGTTCGGACAAATAGAGCAGCCCATGAATCTGGCTCACCGAGCGGTTGACGCCCCACTCATCCCCCATGTCGCCCCAATGCAGGATGAACCGTTCGACCACGGCAGGTAGTTTCTTTCCGGCTGTTGTTTCTGTCATAACAGAAATATCTGACAGAAGAGGATGGATGTCAAGTGGTGCCAAAGATCGATTTAGCCCGGGCAAGGGTCGGCGCGTGGCCGAGGCGGCGTAAGGCGTCCCCCTACCGCGCCTGCAGGATCACGCAGTCCGGCGCCGCGCCGTTGTCGCAGCTTACAGCACACTCCGCCACGAGCGCGGCGATCGTCCGCTCCAGCGTCTGAAGTTCGGCAAGCTTGCGGCGCAGCGCGGCGAGATGACCTTCCGCCAGCTTTCGCGCCTCCGTGCAGGAGCCGCGATTGTGGATCAGCGACAATAGCGCGCGTATTTCTTCGATCGAGAAACCCAAGTCGCGACAGCGGCGGATGAAGGCAAGCCGGCGGACATCCTCATGATCGTAGGTACGCTGGCCTCCGGCTCGCGCCGCCGGGCGCAGCAATCCAACCTGTTCGTAGTAGCGAATGGTTGGGACGGTCGTCCCCGTTTGCTCCGCCAAGGCTCCGATTCGCAATCCAGCACCCGATTTACTGCTTGAACCTCAAGTGACTTGAGGGGGTATCCGATCAACCGACCGGACAACACCTCGGGAGAAATCACATGAGCGTTATCGGACCATCCTGCAGCCTTCCTTCAAAGGATTCGCCCGGCTGCGGCTGCGCCGGGCCTGCGAACGCCGGAGGGAAGGTCGCGGGCGCCGCTTCCTTCACCGCGCTGGCAGCCGCGGCCTGCACGGCATGCTGCATCCTGCCGTTCACTCTGCCCGCATCGCTGCTTGCGTTCGCCGGTGGTTCGATTGCGGTCTTGGACCACGCGCACCGCTGGGCTACGTGGCTTGCGGTCCTCATGGTCGGATGCGCGTGGCTCTGGATCGGATGGCAAGTGAGGCGAACAAAGCGAACGATCGCCCGCTCGACGCTCGCCGCCATGGTCTTCGCGACGCTCTTGACCGCGACCGCAGCATCCTGGCCGTTGATCGAGCCGGTAGCCTTCAACGCGCTCGGGATCGTAAAGAAGAAGGCGGTTACACATGGCGGATGACGCATGGATACACTCACGATCTTCGGCTTGTTCGCGGTGACGGCGATGCTGATATTTTACGCGCTGGAAGAACGAAGCCCTTGGTGCGTCCTCGCCTTCGCCGTATCGTGCGGGCTGGGTTCGACCTACGGCTTCCTGCAGGGGGCCTGGCCGTTCGGGATCGTCGAAGCGATCTGGGCCGGCGTCGCGCTGCGCCGATGGTTGAGAGCGAAGATGGTTGCCGGCTAGATGGCGAAAGGACGCTGTCCTGCGACTGCGTGACAAGGTCCCGTTCTCCTTGATACTTCCTTCCTTCTCGACCTGCAAAAAGATCCAAATGACCATGGAACAAAATCAGAGTTCATGCATTTGCCCGCTTGAGGCGGGTTGTAATGGTTCAAAAGCACTGGAAGCAAGGGGATCGATTCGAGAGTGAACGCAGTTTTCGACTTCTGGTTGAAGGTGTCGCCGATTACGCGCTTTACATGCTCGATCCCACCGGCATCGTCACGAGCTGGAACATCGGCGGCCAGCGGATCAAGGGTTATTCTTCCGGGGAAATCCTCGGCCAGCATTTTTCCCGCTTCTACACCGAGACCGACCGCGCCAACGGCAAGCCCGCGCGCGCGCTGAAGATCGCGGAACACCAAGGCCGCTACGAAGAGGAAGGCTGGCGCGTCCGCAAGGACGGCACCTTCTTCTGGGCCAGCGTGATCATCGATCCGATCCATGAAGACGGCAGATTGGTCGGCTTTGCCAAGATCACCCGCGACATCACCGAGCGACGCGACGCCCAGCTCAAACTCGAACAGATGCACAAGCATCTCGCGGAATCGCAGAAGCTCGACGCGCTCGGCCAGCTTACTGGCGGCGTGGCCCACGACTTCAACAACCTGTTGATGATCATCAACGGCGGCATCCACACCTTGAAGAAGGGTGTTGGCGACGACGCCAGACTGCAGCGCGCGGTCGCAACCATCGAGGCTGCGGCAAAGCGCGGCGCGTCCCTGACCAGCCAGCTGCTGACATTCGCGCGGCGCCAGAGCGTCAATCCGCAGCCGATCGATCTTGCCGAGCGGATCGAAGCCATCCGCGACGTCTTGTACACCGGTGTCGGCGGCGGCGTGACGCTCGCCTTCAATATCGATCGCGGCGTCTGGCCCGTTACGGTCGATATCTCGGAGCTCGAGACTGCGCTCGTCAATCTCGTCATCAATGCGCGCGACGCCATGCCGATGGGCGGAACCATCACGATCGCGGCGCGCAATCGCACGGCGATCGGCGATGCCGGCAACCAAGTCGCCATCAGCGTTGAAGATACCGGGACCGGCATCGCACCCGACGTCCTCGGCAAGATCTTCGATCCGTTCTTCACGACCAAGCCGATCGGCAAGGGCACTGGCCTCGGCCTGTCGCAGGTGCATGGTTTCGCGCACCAGGCCGGCGGAACGGTCGAGGTCGAGAGCGAGCTCGACAAGGGAACCAAGGTCACGGTGCTGCTTCCCCGTGAGAATGCCCACCCCAAGGCCGTCGTCCAGGACGTGGTGGACGCCGGCGGCAGCGGAACGGTGCTTCTGGTGGAAGACAATCCGGAAGTCGCGTCCGTCAGCTGCAGCCTGCTTGAGCAACTCGGCTATACCGTTCGCCGGGTGTCGGATGCGGAGACCGCGTTGCGGGAAGTCGAACGCGACGGGATCGATCTGATTTTCTCCGACATCGTCATGCCCGGCAAGATGGATGGCTTGGGCCTCGCCCGCCGCCTGAAGGAAATCCGTCCAGACCTGCCGATCCTGCTGGCGACGGGCTACAGCGACGCCGCCGCGAATGTGCGCGGCAATTTTCCGATCCTGCGCAAACCCTATGAAATTCACGAGTTGAGCCGGGCGATCGCCAAGCTGCCGCGCTGACGTTACTTCGCCAGGCTCGGGGCGACCCGCAGCTTCCAGAGATTCCAGACGCGGTCGATAACGGCGAAGTTGATCGCGTCGGCTTTGGCCCCCTCGCCGGGTGTCAGATAATTGATATCGCCGCCGAGCGCGATCGCCTGCGACTGCAGCTTGGCATTGACGTCGGTATAGTAGGCGCGGAACACCGCCATCTTGACGGACGGACCCACGGTCACGTCACCGTGGCCGCGCATCAAGACCACCGACTTGTCGCCGAGTACTTGCGCCAGCGATTTGCCGCGCGAGGGATCACGGACCAGCATGTCGGTCTCGCCAAAATCCTTTCGGATGTCCCAGACCGGGACGCCGGCTGCGAGGAAGGCTGCGTTGTGAAACATCGCACGCAGCAGCACCTGGCTGACGCCGAACGGAATGACGCCAGGAGAATGGGTGTGAACCACCGACATCACGTCCGGCCGCGCCTTGTAGATTTCGCCGTGAATGAAGCGTTCGAGAAACAGAGAACGGCCGCGTGCATCGAGCGCGTTGCCATCGAGGTCGAACTCCATGATGTCGTCGGCAGTGACCAGCGCCGGCGCCAGCGAGCGCGACATCAGAAAGTGGCTGGGGTTGACGGGGCTGCGCGCGCTGACATGACCGAAACCGTCGAGCACGCCGAACTCGGCCAGCACGCGGCTGCCGATCACGATATCCTCGCTCGGAGTGGCATCGATGCCTGAATCCGGCGGAGCCGGGGTTTGGGCGCGCCCCTGCGGCAGAACGGACAGGCCAAGGCAAACGGCCAATATCGCCCTCAACATCACCGCCATCGTCACCTCCAACTAGACCGCTGGGTCTCACACCGTCGGCAGCACCGAAAACCCCTCGCCTGCCCGTCGCAGACCAAGTTCTCCCGCGCCGGCCGGTTCCTCGGTGACGGCTTCAACCCGCGCCGACGGCGGCCCGCGCCGGCATAACGCGACCATATTGGCGACGATCTCGGCAGGCCCGGAGAACACCGCTTCGACGCTACCGTCCCTGCAGTTGCGCACCCATCCCTCAAGCCGGCCGGCCGCCGCCTGGTGCTCGACCCAGGCGCGGTAGCCGACGCCCTGCACCCGGCCGCGGATCGTGACGTGAAGCGTGGCGCTCATCTATTTCCTTGACCCTAGAAACTCGCCGCTGCGCGCCTTCATGTCCTTCTCGCGCGCAACGCGACCGGTGAGCTCCGCCGAAGCGAGGCCTTTCAAATTTTTGGGCGAAGTCCCCTCGCGCAGCGCCTTCAGCGTCTCGTAGACGGCCTGCGTACTTGCCGCGACCGGCGCGTGGCCCTGCAGCGCGATCCGTACCCGCTGGGTAGCGAGATAATCGAGCGCGGTCATCTCCTCCGGCGCGCCGCCCAGCACGATCGGCAACCTGGTTGCCGCCGCGATCGCCTCCAGCTGTGCCGGCGTCCTGACACCGGTGAAGAACAGCGCATCGACGCCGGTTGCTTCGTAAGCCTTCGCGCGCAGCATCGCGTCCTCAAGCGAAGTGACCGATAACGCACCGGTGCGCGCCATGATCACCAGCGAAGGATCGCCGCGCCCGTCGAGCGCCGCCTTCATCTTGCCGACGCCCTCCTCAAGCGAAATGAGTTGCGTTTTCGCTTCGCCAAACGCCTGCGGCAGCAGCGTGTCCTCGATGGTGAGACCCGCGGCGCCGGCGGCTTCCAGTTCCTGCACCGTGCGGCGGACGTTGAGCGCATTGCCATAGCCGTGATCGGCATCGACCAGTACGGGAAGCGCGGCGGCGCGCGACATGCGCCGCATCTGTTCGGCAAGCTCGGTCAGCGTAATCAGCGCAATGTCGGGATCGCCCAACACCGCGAGGGACGCAACAGAGCCGCCGAACATGCCAACTTCGAAGCCGAGGTCTTCGGCGATGCGGATCGAGATCGCGTCATAGACCGAGCCCGGGCGAACGCATGACGATCCCTTCAGAATTGCACGTAACGCTTCACGGCGCTTGCGGAAGGCCATTGGTCAATCCCCGTTTTTGTCATTCCGGGGCGCGCGAAGCGCGAACCCGGAATCTCGAGATTCCGGGTCTGGTGCTTCGGACCATCCCGGAATGACGATGTCACGCGAATTCGAGAATGAGCGCGTCCACCGCCAGCGTCGCGCCGGCGGCCGCATGGATCTTCTTCACCGTGCCGTCGCGCTCGGCGCGCAGTACGTTCTGCATCTTCATCGCCTCAACCACGGCCAGCGTCTCGCCGGCCTTGACCTCCTGCCCTTCGGTGACCGCGATGGACACCACAAGGCCCGGCATCGGGCACAACAATTTCTTGCCGGTATCGGCGGCGGTCGTGACCGGCATCAGCCGGGCGGAAGTCGCTTCCGCCTCGGTGAAGACATAGACCGGGACCTCGAACCCCTGATGGGCTAATCGGATGCCGTTGGGAATAGCACGTGCCTGCACGGCCACGATCTGCCCGTCGATGGTGCCGTGCCAGACCGCTTCACCCGGCACCCATAATGAGACCAGATGATGCGGATTGCCGGGCCGGCCGTCGCCATCGATGAAGCGCACCGCGATGCCGCCGGCCTCGCGCGCGACATCGAGCGCGATCTCCTCGCGTTGAAGCCACAC
>JBATYU010001028.1:0-1940 GCA_049674245.1 Bradyrhizobium sp.
GCTTTATTCCCAGAGAACAAAACGTCTGATTACCCTCGACAGAGCTCGTGCTGCAGCTTGATCTAGGCTCGCGGGTCTATTCGCACCATTAAATAGCGTTTTAGGATTGCTCGCGGGGTGTACTGAAGATCGCACGCAACTCACAGGATGGTGCGCCCCAGAACGCATCTGAGCCCTTCATTGCCTTTCGCGTTACCTGCCGTCGTCATCACGGAGCGACTTAGGTAGCGCGCACCATCGAATCGTCACTCCTGACAGTCGCCGACGCGCTCGCCTTCCAATTCGGTCTTCACGTCGCTGATCAACGCGCCCGCCATCCGGCCCTTGGAAGTGATTGTGGCCGTGTAATGCAGAGGTGTGTTGAAGTTGAAATTACCTGCGACATCCACATCAAGCTGCCCCCTGCATTGCAGGTGCCATTTCAGTGTCCGCCCGGTCGCCTCATATTCCGTTTGTTCGCAGGTCGAATTGATGGTGCCTGAAACAGGCCCGAAAGTCTTACCAACGTCGGCCACTTGTTCGGGAGTGAGACAACGAGCTTTCGCCTGTGGCGGCGCGGCTGCGCCGTTCATGACGGTGTTTGAGGTGACCTTCCACTGCCCCGGCTCAATCAGGCTTTCGGCCGCGGCCGAGGTTGCCAACACCGGAAGCGAGCAGAGCAATATCATCCCGAACCTGGTCATTCGCCCATCCTTCCAACGACCTTGTTCGTATGGCGCGACGACCGAGATGTAAACCGGGATGTTTCCGGGCTTGCCGCTGGGCACCACTTGGTCAGACTGTCGTCGGACGAATCGGATCAGAAGTTGCGCTGAACACGGAGGTTGAGCGAAGCATTGCCGTTGTTGCCATAGTTGTAGGTCGTGTTCGGCAGCGGCTGCGTTGACGAGGGCGTACCCGTCACAGTACCCGACATGTTGGTCTTCAGGTAGGCGTACAGAGCTTCCGCACTGAACGTCAGGTTCTTGACCGGGGTCCAGCGTGTGACCAGGCCGATTTCGGAGATCGTGAAGCCAGGATCGCAGGTCCCAACCACAGCGCCACCACCACCACCACCGTTGGTGAAGAGGCCGGTACCAGCGATGGCTGCGCCGGCTGCCGTCGAGTAGGTGTTACAGAAGATCGTCTTGGCCGTGTTGTTGTAGCTCAGGCCAGCGATGCCGCCGAACAAGCTGCTCGACCAGTAGGGATCCCAGGTGTGGTTGTAGGCACCGCGGAAGCCCCAGCCGCGGGTCAGCTGCAGACCAACGTTGCCCAGGCCGCCGACTACGCCGTTCGGACAGCCGGCACTACCGGTGACGCAGTTTGCGGTACCCGTGTAGATCGAGTCCGTCACGACACCCATGGCAAGCTTGGTGCCGTTATAGATCGCGAACGAGGACGGATCCGCCGAGCTTGTACCGAGCACGTACTTCGACGCACCCAACGACCAAGTACCCTCGACCTTGATGTCATCGGCGGCACCTGTCGGGATGTTCTTGATCTGCAACGCGGCGCTCACCGCCCCACCCCAGGCATCGCTCGGGTGACCGAAGTTGATGAAACCAGCCTGGTTGGCACCGAGGACCAATACTTGGTTGGACGAAATGTTGGCACCCGCGAAGTAATCAGCGCGGTTGTCGTGCAGAGCACCGGAGATCTGGAACAGACCCCAAGCCTGGTCGACACGGAAGTTGCCCACGATATCGGGTGCGAGTGTACCGGCGTAAGCACAGCCAACGGACGTGTAGTACCCGCTGCAGGCGCCCGTGAAGCCAATCGAGCCACCTGCCTGACCACCGATTGCGTTGATGATCTGCGTGCGGTTGAACTGGCTCGCACTGTTCTCGTCGAGACCGATCGTGGCAGACAGGCCGTTGCCGAACTGCGCGGAGTACTGCACGTTGTTGATGCCCGAGACGGTGTCGTAGCCGCCGACCAGGAACGAGGTGTTGTTGCCC
>JBATYU010001029.1:0-4081 GCA_049674245.1 Bradyrhizobium sp.
CCTGTCCGGTTCGATGAGCGGGATGTGAAAACGGAGTCATGGTCGAACCACTAAGGCACCGCCAGACGAAAGAGGCGGCAACAGATATGTTCAGCCTAAAGCCACCGCGTCACATTCCGACTCTACCCCGGAACGGACATTCGGGCTGACTTTCCGAAACTGCATAGTCGCGCGGCTCGGATTTCCCTAGGTAATGAGCTGCTGGCGGGGTAGCGGCCCGTGGGATTTTGCGTACTCAAAAGAACCGCATTTTCAGCGGTATGGTCGCCTGCGCTCCTGGCGTACTGCCGCCCATTCTCCTCTCAGAGGTCTCGTAGCGTGAGATAACCAGGCTTTAAGGGAGTCGTTCATGTCAGAGAACCGTAGTCGCGGGGCGATCGCCGTCAAATTGTCTCGGATTTTCAACGGGTCGCTTCTTCAGCAGCCTGCACTGCAACAGATCTACGACACTGCACCGATCGGCCTCGCCGTCCTTTCTCCCGACTGCCGTTACCTGCAGATCAACCAGCGCCTTACCGACATATGCGGCATTTCCGTTGAGGATCACCTGGGACGCTCGGTTCGCGACTGCGTACCGGCTTTGGCCGAGGCGGTCGAAGGCATCGTCCGCTCGATCATGAGTACCGGCGAGCCGGTGGCCGGCATTGAGGTCGCTAGCCAGCGCACGGACCAAACCGAAGCACGCTCCTGGGTCACTTATTGGCACCCGCTGCGCAATCCAAAGGGCGAAATTGTCGGGGTCAACGTCGCGGCCGAAGAGGTCACGGAACGCAAGCGCGCAGAGGCAGCACTGCAGGCAAGTGAACATCAATTCCGTACTTTGGCTGATTCCATTGCCGCAAGCGAGGCCCGGTACCGCGCGCTGGTAAGGGTGCTATCGTCGCTGGTTTGGACCACTGCAGCTGACGGCCAGATTATTGACATGCCTGAATGGCGTGCTCTCACAGGACAGACTGTCGATGAAGTGCGAGGGTGGGGTTGGCTCAACGCGCTTCATCCAGATGACCGTGAGCGCTCGGCGCGCGTCTGGCAGACCGCGGTTGATACCCGGTCAGTCTACGAAACGGAATATCGCATTCGGCGATGGGATGGGGAATATGTATGGCATCAGGCACGAGGCGTTGCCGTATTCGATCATGACGGTAGCATTCGCGAGTGGGTTGGTATCTGTATTGACATTGAGGATAAGAAGCGAGCGACCCAGCAGCAGATCGAAGCCGAGAGGACGTTGCGCGATCTCAATGAGACATTGGAGCAATCGCTGCAGCAGCAGACCGCGACCGCGGATGTTCTGAAGGTGATCAGCCGTTCGACCTTCGATCTGCAGACCGTGCTCGACACTCTCACGAAATCCGCGGCGAGCCTCTGCGAAGCAGATATGGCCGCGATGATCAGGCAGGACGAGGACGGCGAAGGTTTTCACTATGCGACGAACTATGAGTTCCCGCCGGACTGGCAGGAGTTTATTCGGACCGTCCGCTTCGCGCCGGGTCACGGGAGCATTGTCGGGCAGTCACTACTGGAACTGGCTGCAGTGCACGTTGACGATATATTGGCCGATACACAATATCCTTTCGCGGTGGAGGCGAAGAAGGCTGGCCTTCGTACTATCGTCGCCGTGCCGATGGTCCGGAACGGAAGCCCGATCGGCACTGTCGTGCTTACGCGAAAGAACGTGAGACCCTTCACCGCAAAGCAGATCGAGATCGTCGAAACCTTCGCCGACCAAGCTGTCATCGCCATCGAAAACGTTCGCCTATTCGATCAAGTCAAGCTGCGGACGGACGAACTGTCACGTTCGCTAAACGACCTCCGGGCCGCGCAGAATCGTTTGATCCAGACGGAAAAGCTCGCCTCGCTAGGTCAACTCACTGCGGGCATCGCCCATGAGATCAAGAATCCTCTGAACTTCGTAAACAATTTCGCGTCGGTTTCGGCTGAGTTGGTCGGAGAGTTACGCGAGCTGCTCGACGGCGCGGGGATTGACGACGGGATGCAAGCCCCCGTGGACGAGCTGTCGGAACTGCTGCAGAGCAATCTTGAGAAGGTGGTCCAGCACGGCAAACGCGCCGACTCAATCGTCAAGAACATGCTGCTCCATTCGCGCAGTGGCTCCGGCGAGCACATGCGCGTCAATATAAACACGGTGGTAAGCGAGAGCCTCCATCTTGCTTATCACGGCGCGCGGGCGGAGAAAGCAGGGTTCAACATCACACTGGAGGAAAGCCTTGATCCTTCGGCAGGTGAGCTGGATGTCTATCCGCAGGAGATAACCCGCGTGCTCCTCAATCTGATCTCGAACGGCTTCTATGCGGCCATGGCTCGGAAAGCTCAGTTGACTGGCGAGGCCTATGAACCAACCGTTTCCGCTTCCACACAGAACCTCGGCGACAGGGTCGAGATCCGCATCCGCGACAACGGGACGGGAATCCCTGCGGCAGTTAAGGAAAGGATGTTCGACCCGTTCTTCACGACCAAGCCGGCGGGCGAGGGAACCGGCCTTGGCTTGTCGCTCAGTCATGACATCATCGTGAAACAACATGCTGGCGCGATCGAGGTCGAAACGCAACCGGGCGCTTTCACGGAGTTTCGGATCGTTCTGCCGCGCACCGCGGCGTCCATTGACGCCGGAGCCCTGGCGTGAGTGCGACGATCCTCGTTGTCGATGACGAAGCTGACGTTGAGGCATTGTTTCGCCAGCAGTTCCGGCGCGAGATTCGCGATGGCCGCTTCAACATGGTTTTTGCATGCTCTGGAGACGAAGCCCTCCAGCAGATCGAGGCCTTCGCCGGCACGACGCTCGTTCTGATCCTCTCGGACATCAACATGCCGGGGATGAGCGGCTTGAACCTGCTGCCAAAGGTAAAAGCCGCGCGGCCGAATGTTCCCGTAATCATGATCACGGCGTACGGCGACACCGAAACAAGACGAACAGTTCTCGAAGCCGGCGCCGAAGCACTGTTCACCAAGCCCATCGATTTCCCCGCGCTCCGGAACGACATCGAGGCTCGCGTTAGAAACGTCGGCCTCATCATCAGCAACGAGGATATTGGGAGATGAAACCACTAACCGCGATGTCTCCCGTTGGCACTTTTGAGACATGCCGTCTACACGCGGCGATGTCCGCTTACCTGGGCAAAGCGACGTGAAACGGGCGTCGTTAAATCGACGCTAATGGGTCGTGTGTCACGAGCGTAGCCGGTCCAAACGGCGACGCGCCCTGCCAGCAACGAATGCTGGCAGGGGCACCGAAGACAGGGAGCATGCCAAGTCACAGAACCTCGACACCTCGCCGGCCGTAATAGGCATCGGCGCGCCGCGTGTAGAGCACAACCGCCACCAGCGAGGTCACCGTCAGCACGATGCCGAGCGCGACCATGGCCTGATGCGAAACCGAGGCTGCGAGCCACACCGTGATGGCCGCGCTCATCATCTGCCAGAAGCCGAGCAGCGCGGAGGCGGCACCGGCTTTCTCGCCGAACGGCGAGAGCGCCTGCGCGATGCCGAGCGGGTTCACGATGCCCATGCCGAGCAGGAATAAGGACAAGGCTGCGAGGAACGGCAGGAAGGTCGGGGTGAACAGCGATACCAGGAGGATCGCGATGCTGCCGGTCGCGGCAGCCAGGAGGCCGCCCCGGATCGAGCGGTCCAATCCGAAGCGCGGCGCCAGCTTGGTGGCCAGCATGCCCGCCGCGAATACGATCATGACGGTGCCCGCGAAGAACAGGCCGAGCTCGATCGGCGAAAAATGCAGGCCCTCGATCAGTATCCGGGGCGTCGCCGAGAACATCGCGAACAGCCCGCCGATGATCAGGCTGACGGTCGCCGCCGGAACCAGGAAGCGGCGGTCGGCGATCAGACCGACATAGTTCCGGGCGATGGCGAGCGGATTGAGCGGTATCGGCGTCGAACGATGGGTTTCGCCGAATGCCCATTCATAGGCGATGGCGGTCACGGCTGCGAACGCGCCCATAAAGGCGAATTCGGCGCGCCAGCCGAAATAGTGATCGAGCGCGCCGCCAAGCAGCGGTGAGAAGCCGGGCGCGGCCGCCATCGCGATCATGATCAGCGCCATCGCGCG
>JBATYU010001030.1:0-6161 GCA_049674245.1 Bradyrhizobium sp.
GGCTGGCAATATTGCGAGCAGAGAATGGCTTTCATGGACACACCTGATTTTCGGACGCACAAATGGGGCTGATGCTTCATGCCGGATTTGCAGCCGGGCTACAATCTGATTCGACGACAAGGAACCCCGCCGTCATTGCGAGCCAACGCGTCGCGCGAATGCGCGCCCCCGACGAGCGCAATAGCGCTCGCGCAGAGATGACAGGCTCCGCGAAGCAACCCAGTGTTAGGTTAGCAAGCTGGATTGCTTCCGCCTACGTCGCTTACGCTCCTCGCGACGCCGGCGGTAAACGAAGGAATGAAACGATGTTTGAAAAAGGCCTGCTTTCGGGAAAGCGCATCCTGGTCACCGGCGGCGGCTCCGGGCTTGGCGCGGCGATGGCGCGCCGCTTCCTGGAGCTTGGCGCCGAACTCTTCATCTGCGGCCGAAGGCTCGATCTCCTGGAAGCGACGGCTGCTCGGATACGCAGCGACGCGAGCGGCAAGGTTGCCGCGATCCGATGCGATATCCGTGACGGCGCCGCAGTCGATGCCATGATGGAGGCGGTCTGGCGCAAGGCGCCGCTCGACGTGCTCGTCAACAATGCGGCGGCGACCTTCATCGCGCAAACCGAACAGCTGTCGTTTCGCGCGGCGGATGCGGTCCTCGCGCCGACGCTGCATGGCGCGATGTATTGCACGCTCGCTGCGGGAAAGCGCTGGATCGACGGCAAGCACAAGGGCGTGGTGCTCTCCATTCTCTCCACCTCGACCATTACCGGACGCGCCTTCACCGTGCCGTCGGCGATGGCGAAGTCGGGCATCCTCGCGATGACCAGAAGCCTTGCCGTGGAGTGGGGACCGAAGGGTATCCGCACCGTCGCGATTGCGCCGGGCGCGTTTCCGACACCGGGGGCATCGGGCCAGCTTCGCCCCGAGGGCCGCGACGAAGGCTGGACGCAGCGCAATCCGCTCGGCCGCCCCGGCGAGCATCGCGAGCTCGCCGATCTCGCGAGTTTCCTGATCTCGGACGGCGCCGCCTACATCAATGGCGAGATGGTGGTCGTGGACGGCGGTTCGCATTTGCGCAGTTCAGGCGCCGAGGACCTCTTGCAATGGACCGACGCGCAGTGGCAAGCGCAGCGCGCGGCGCGCGCGAAAAGCTGAGGATGACCGGCGACGCACGCGCCCTCGACGTTCCGGTTCGTAAGTCCGTAATCGGCTTTCCAAGACAATGTTTCCCGGCTATCCATCGCCGGTGGCGACCCGATCTCGAGCCATCTTCCAGTCACAATCATGGGGGAACCAATTTCAACATGCTATGGCGGCGGGTGCTGACAGCTTGGGCGACGGGCGTGCTGATGTGCGGGGCAGCAAGCCTTGCGCAAGCGCAGAGTGCGTCGCCGAAGGCCGCCAAGAGCGCGGTCAAGCCGGACGCCAAACCGCCGGCCGCGATGACGGGTGGCGCGGAGCCGACCCTGATCGGGCAATTCGGAACCTGGGGCGCTTACTCCGCAACGCCGAACGGCAAGAAGGTATGCTTCGCGCTGGCGAAGCCGTCGTCGTCGAAGACCAATCCGCCGAATCGCCCGCGCGACCCGGCCTACGCTTTCGTCTCCACGCGCCCGGCGGAAAAAGTCGCCAACGAAGTGTCGGTGATGATCGGCTACACGCTGAAGCCGGGATCGGAATCGTCGCTCGAGGTCGGTGGCGCGTCCTATTCGATGTACACCCAGGGCGATGGGCTCTGGATCAAGAACGCCGCCGAGGAAGAGCGGATGGTCGAGGCCATGCGCAAATCCGCCGATGCCACGGTGAAGGGCGTTTCAGCCAAGGGCACTGAAACCACCGATACTTTTTCGCTGAAGGGGCTTTCGCAAGCGCTCGACAAGATCGCGCAGGATTGCCGGCGCTAGGCGATTTTTCAACGCGAAAAACGACGTTGTTTGATGGCCGTAGAAGGCCTATCTGATAGTGAGTCGTAGGGTGGGCAAAGGCGCGTTGCGCCGTGCCCACCATTGGCATTTGTGGTGGGCACGCTTCGCTTTGCCCACCCTACGTTTCCACCATCCAATCCGCGTGCAGTTGATGACGCCTGCTTCTACCTTGGCTCCCCTGGAAAAACTTCCGCTCGAAACCTATGTGCCGCCGGCAAAGCCTTCGCTGATCGGCCTGTCGCGCGCGGAGATCGCCGAGCGGCTGGGCGAGATCGGCGTTCAGCCCTCGCAGCGCAAGATGCGCGTGCAGCAGCTCTGGCACTGGATCTACTTCCGTGGCGCCAAAAACTTTGACGAGATGACCTCTATCTCCAAGGATACCCGCGCGCAGCTCGAGGGGCATTTCACGGTGGCGCGGCCCGAAGTGGCCGCCGAGCAGATTTCCAGCGACGGCACCCGCAAATGGCTGCTGCGCCTGTCGAGCGGCGATGGCCTCGAGAAAGCGCATGAGGTCGAGTGCGTCTACATCCCGGAAACCGACCGCGGCACGCTGTGCGTCTCCTCGCAGGTCGGGTGCACCTTGAATTGCTCGTTCTGCCACACCGGCACGCAGCGGCTGGTGCGTAACTTAACCGCAGGCGAAATCGTCGGTCAGGTGATGGTGGCGCGCGATCGGCTCAACGATTGGGCCGACCGCGCGACGCCGACCGGCGGCCGGCTTGTCACCAACATCGTAATGATGGGGATGGGCGAGCCGCTTTATAATTTCGAAGCGGTGCGCGACGCGCTGTTGATCGCCGCCGACAACGAAGGCGTCGGCATCTCCCGCCGCCGCATCACGCTGTCGACCTCGGGCGTGGTGCCGAACATCGTCCGCACCGGCGAAGAGATCGGCGTGATGCTGGCGATCTCGCTGCACGCGGTGTGCGACGAATTGCGCAACGAGCTGGTGCCGCTGAACCGGAAATATCCGATTGCCGAACTGTTGCAGGCCTGCCGCGACTATCCCGGCTCCTCCAACGCGCGGCGCATCACGTTTGAATATGTGATGCTGAAAGGCGTCAACGATTCGCTCGACGACGCCAAGCTGCTGGTCAAGCTGTTAAAGGGCATTCCCGCAAAAATCAATCTGATCCCGTTCAATCCGTGGCCGGGCACGATTTACGAATGTTCGGACTGGGATCAGATCGAAAAGTTCTCCGAATATATCTTCAACGCCGGCTACTCCTCGCCGGTGCGCACGCCGCGCGGCCGCGACATCCTCGCCGCCTGCGGGCAGTTGAAGTCGGAGACCGAGAAATTGTCGGCGCGCGAGCGGCAGGCGCTGCGCGCCATGGCGATGACGGATTGAGGGAGGGGCGCGGCTTGTCGTTTGGGTCGTCATTGCAAGCCAACGGGTCGCGCGATTGCGCGCCCGACGACAGGCTCCGCGAAGCAATCCAGAGTCCTGGGCAGGATTCTGGATTGCTTCCGCCTACGCGCAAGGGCGCTTCGACGGACTGCAAGCCCGCCATAGCTCGCATGGCGAGCGACGGCGGGTCGTCGCTTGCGCTCCTCGCAATGACGGTGACTGCATGGCATTGATCGGCCGCCTGTTCGTCGTTCTGTTCGGATTTCTCGCCGCCTGCCTGGCGGCGGGGATGATCGTGGTCGGCGCGGTGTTGTTTCCCGAATTCAGCGATCTCGGCGCGGGTCCGGTCGACCAGGGTGCGCTGAACATCGTGCTCGGTTTCGGCTTCATCTTCATCTCCGGCTTCGCGCTGTTGCCGGCGATGATTGTCGCGGCGATCACCGAGGCCTTTTATATCAGAGGCGCGCTGACCTATGCGGTCGGCGGCGGCTTGGTCGGCCTCGCCTGCTATCTCGGCCTGGTCCCGTTCGATCCCGACACGCTGCGCTTCGAAGGCATCGTTCGCCGCCATCTCGAAATCATGACCGGCGCCGGTATCGTCGCGGGGCTGGTCTACTGGATGATCGCCGGCCGCAATGCCGGCGCCTGGCGTGAGCCGCCGCGTCCGCTCACCCCACCGCCGCCGCTGCCATCGCATTCACGGCCACCTGCGCCATGAACAGAACCGGACTGTTCATCGCGCTTTCGCTTGCGCTCGTTCTGGGATTGCTGTTCGGGATTTTTCCCGAGCTCGACCTCAAGCTGGCGGCGCTGTTTTACGACGGGGCAACCCGATCGTTTCCTCTGAAGTTCGACGGTTGGGCTGCGATCGTGCGCGACGGCGCGATGTGGATCGCGTGGAGCTTGGCGGTTCCCGCGATCGTTGCACTCGTGATCAAGCTGCTGCGGCCGGACCGGCCGCTCTTGATGTCGGGGCGCGCCATCATCTTCTTGCTGGCAACGCTCGCGCTGTCGGCCGGGGTGCTCACCAATCTCACCTTCAAGAGCTATTGGGGCCGGCCGCGCCCGGTGCTGGTGACGCAATTCGACGGCGACCTGCCGTTCATGCCGTGGTGGGACCCGCGCGGCGGCTGCGGGCGCAACTGCTCGTTCTTCTCCGGCGAAGGCGCCACCGCGTTCTGGACCTTCGCGCCCGCCGCGCTGACCCCGCCGCCATGGCGGCCGCTCGCCTATGCCGCGGCGACGCTGTTCGGCGTGATCACGAGCGCGCTGCGCATGGCGTTCGGCGGACATTTCTTCAGCGACGTCGCGGCCGCGGGCCTGGTGACGTTTCTGGTGATATGGCTCGCCTATGGCATGATCTACCGCTGGCAGCGGACCAGGTTTTCGGACGAGGCGGTCGACGCCGCGCTGACGCGCCTCGCCTGGCCGGCCTTTCGCCTGATGCAGCGCTGGCGCGGACGCGAGGTAGGACCGAGTCCGGCCGCCTGAAGCGCTTGCGCTATCGGTCGTTCTACCTATAGAACCGCCGCCAATTATCATTTGCAAATCAAGCAGGATTTTCATGAGCAAGGACGTGAAAAAGGTCGTGCTCGCCTATTCGGGCGGACTGGACACCTCCATCATTCTGAAGTGGCTGCAGACCACCTACGCTTGCGAGGTCGTGACCTTCACCGCCGATCTCGGCCAGGGCGAGGAGCTGGAGCCGGCGCGGGCGAAGGCGCTGTTGCTCGGCATCAAGCCGGAAAACATCTTCATCGAGGATCTGCGCGAGGAATTCGTCCGCGATTTCGTGTTTCCGATGTTCCGCGCCAACGCGGTCTATGAAGGGCAGTATCTGCTTGGCAGCTCGATCGCGCGGCCGCTGATTGCGAAAAAGCAGATCGAGATCGCAGAGCAGGTAGGCGCCGACGCGGTATCGCATGGCGCGACCGGCAAGGGCAACGATCAGGTCCGCTTCGAGCTCGGCTATTACGCGCTAAAACCCGACATCACCATCATCGCGCCGTGGCGCGAATGGGATTTTAAATCTCGCGAGCAGTTGATCGCGTTCGCGGAAGCGCATCAGATTCCGATCGCCAAGGACAAGCGCAACGAGGCGCCGTTCTCGGTCGACGCCAACCTGCTGCACACTTCCAGCGAAGGCAAGGTACTCGAGGATCCCGCACTGCAAGTGCCGGACTACGTCTATTCGCGCACCGACGATCCCGAAAAGGCGCCGGACCAGGCGACCATCATCACGATCGATTTCGAAAAGGGCGACGCGGTCGCGATCGACGGCAAGAAATTGTCGCCCGCGACATTGCTGGCAAAACTCAACGAGCTCGGCCGCGCCAACGGCATCGGGCGGCTTGACCTCGTCGAAAACCGTTTCGTCGGCATGAAGTCGCGCGGCATGTACGAGACGCCGGGCGGCACTATTCTGCTTAGTGCCCATCGCGGCATCGAATCGATCACGCTCGATCGGGGTGCGGCGCATCTCAAGGACGAGCTGATGCCCAAATATGCCGAGCTGGTCTATAACGGCTTCTGGTTCGCGCCTGAGCGCGAGATGCTGCAGGCGGCGATCGACCACAGCCAGCAATATGTCACCGGCCGCGTGCGGCTGAAACTCTACAAGGGCAACGTCATCGTGGTCGGTCGCGACAGCAAATATTCGCTGTACGATCAGGACCTCGTGACCTTCGAGGAAGGTGCCGTGGCCTACGATCACCGCGATGCTGCCGGTTTCATCAAGCTCAACGCGCTTCGCCTGCGCACCCTCGGCCAGCGCAAGAAGAAGCTGGGGCTTTAGGTTTCTTGTCGTCCCGGCGAAGGCCGGGATCCATAACCACAGGCATTTGTATTCGCAAAAGTCGTCTGACCGCGTGCCTCAGGAAAAGCCGCGGCGTATGG
>JBATYU010001031.1:0-1771 GCA_049674245.1 Bradyrhizobium sp.
AGCGTGCAGCGGTTATCCCATACGACCAGATCGCCTGCCCGCCAGCGGTGCTGATAGACAAAGCGTGGTTGCGTCGCGAATGCAATCAACTCGTCGAGCAGAGCGCGACCAGGCGCGATCGGCCATCCGATGATGTGGGACGCATGCGAGGCTAGATAGAGTGTCTTTCGTCCGGAACCCGGATGGATGCGAACGATGGCCTGCGGAACCGGCGGAAGCGCGGCGCGCTCCTCGTCCGAAAACTCGGTATAGCCAATGAGGCTTCGCGAATGGAAGATCGAATGCTCGGCAACTAGGCCTTCGATCCGCTCCCTAGTTTCCTGACCAAGCGCGTCGTAAGCCGCCCGAAGATCGGCGAATTCGGTCTCGCCTCCATATGGCGGCACTTCATGCGCTGACAGAAGAGAAACCTTACCGGGTACGCGCTTGAACGAACTATCGGTATGCCAAAGCTGATTTGCCAGCATCATCATGCGCCAGCGGTCTGACGTCGCGCGGATATTGTTGTTTTCGTCCAGGTTTGAAATATCCGCCAGGGCGCTGCTCTGCAGGCGGTGTTTTCGATCTTTCCTGATCGTTCCGATCGAGATCTCCAGCGGCCCAAACAGCCGGCTGAACGCAATTTGTTGTTCATCGGTCAGTTGTTGATCTCTAAAGACCAATACAGCGAAGCGGTCGAGCGCCTCGGAGATTTCCAAGAAATCGACCTTGACGGGACTGCACAGATCGGCACCCGAAACCTCGCCAACAAAACTTTGATGTAGCGCCGTTACGGAGATTGCCATGGGCCTCTCCTAAGCCGATCACGTTGAAAGAAGTAGGAGCCTGGCATATAAATGGAATACGCAATTCTGGACTACCTCCATGAGGAAAACGTTATGTCGCGCGAGGTCGAGAATTGGGAGGCGCGAATTGGCCGCCGGCTCCGGCTACGGGACCTGCACGTATTTCTCGCGGTCGTCGAATGGGGAAGCATGGCGAAGGCGGCTCATCGTCTTTCCGTGACGCAGCCAGCTGTCTCGAAGTCTGTTGCGGACCTCGAACACACGCTCGGCGTCCGATTGCTGGATCGAAATCCGCAGGGTGTCGAGGTTACCTTGTATGGTAGCGTTCTGGTCCGGCGGGCTTTGGCTGCATTCGATGAATTGCGCCAAGGCGTTGCCGAGATCAAATTCATGGCTGATCCGACTGCGGGCGAGGTGCGGGTAGGCTGCAACGAGTCCCTATCCGCAGCGTTGCTTCCTGCCGTGATCAAGGGCCTCTCGGAGCAGTATCCGGGCGTCACCGTGCACGTAACCCAAATGAGCCGACCGATCACAGTGGAGATACGAGAACTGCGGGCCCGCAGCGTCGATCTCATCATTGGTCGAGGCATCTTTCCGATCCCGGAAGACGACTTGAACTCGGAGATTCTGTTCGAAGAACCTTTGATCGTAGTTGCCGGCGCGCAAAGCAGATGGGCGCGTCGCCGCAAGGTAGGGCTGGCGGAGCTTGTGGGAGAAAAATGGATTCTGTACCCGCCCGACGGGGCGCCTGGGATTCTCGTTGAACAGGCCTTCAAGGCTCTCGGTCTGGAAGTCCCGCGAGCAAGCCTGACTGCGATGTCTTTTCACCTTCGCGAGACGTTGCTGATGACGGCGGATTATCTCACTGTTGTTCCAGCCTGCATGCTGCGCGTTCTCAATGCGAAGCATTTGACGGTAAAGCGTCTGCCGGTTGAATTGGGCATTCCGACGAGGCCCGTGGCGATTTTCACCTTAAGGAATCGCAC
>JBATYU010001032.1:0-5187 GCA_049674245.1 Bradyrhizobium sp.
GTGCTGGCGCAGCAGCCGGCCGCGCCGGTGGCCAAGCCTGCTTCGCCGGCCGCGCTCGCGGCGGCCAAGGAGATCCTTGCGATGAAGAACGCGAACCAGATGTACGCCAACGCCGTTCCCAACATCGTGGCGCAGACCAAGGATTCGCTGCTGCAGGCCAACCTCAACTATCAAAAGGACCTCAACGAGGTCGCCGTGATCGTCGCCCAGAGCCTTGCCGGCCGCGAGAAGGAGATCGGCGAGGGCATGGCGCAGGTCTATGCCAGCGAATTTACCGATCAGGAACTAAAAGACCTGGTGACGTTCTACAAATCGCCGCTCGGCCAGAAATTGCTGTTGAACGAGCCCAAGGCGATCCAGCTCAGCATGGCCTATATGAACCAGTGGGCGCAAAACTTTGCCGAAATCGTCAACGCCCAATTCCGCGCCGAGATGCGCAAACGCGGCAAGCAGATTTGATCGCACGACCTGATGGTCGAGGTGAACCATGGCTGAGTTCGACGTCGACCTGTTTGTGATCGGAGGAGGTTCGGGTGGGGTTCGCGCCGCCCGCATCGCCGCCGGCCATGGCGCCAAGGTCATGGTCGCCGAAGAATACCGGATGGGCGGCACCTGCGTGATCCGCGGCTGCGTGCCGAAAAAGCTGTTCGTGATCGGCTCGCACGTTCGACACGAGATCGATGACGCCGCCGGCTTCGGCTGGACCATCCCGCCCGTCTCCTTCAACTGGCCGACGCTGGTTGCCAACAAGGACAAGGAGATCGCGCGGCTGGAAGCTGCCTATACCAGCAATGTGGAAAAATCCGGCGCGCGCATCGTCAAGACGCGTGCGGTGTTCGAGGGCGCGCATTCGCTGCGGCTTTCGACCGGCGAGAGCGTCAGTGCGAAATACGTGCTGATCGCGACCGGAGGCGCCCCAAACCACGGGCCGATGATCCCCGGCATCGAACACGTGATCTCCTCGAACGAGGCCTTTCACCTGGCCGAGCTGCCGAGGCGCATCGTTATACAGGGCGGCGGCTATATCGCGCTCGAGTTCGCCTGCATCTTCGCGGGCTTCGGCAGCGACGTGACGGTGGTCTATCGCGGCGACAACATCCTGCGCGGCTTCGACGATGACGTCCGCGCCCATGTCCGCGCCGAGATGGAAATGCAGGGCATCACCATTCTGACCGGCTGCACGGTCGACAAGATCGACAAGCACCTCAAGGAATTCACCTCGCATCTGTCGAACGGTTCAAGCCTTGCGTCGGACAAGGTGATGTTCGCGATCGGCCGGCATCCCAATGTCGGAGGTCTCGGCCTCGAGAAGGCCGGCGTCGCCATCAATCCGAACAACGGCGGCATCGCCGTCGATGGCTGGTCGCGATCGTCGGTGCCGAACATTTACGCGATCGGCGACGTCACCCACCGCCACAATTTGACGCCGGTCGCGATCCGCGAGGGCCACGCGTTCGCCGATACCGTATTCGGCAAGCATCCGGTTCAGGTCGATCATTCGAGCATCCCGACCGCGGTGTTCTCGCAGCCTGAAATCGGCACGGTGGGGCTGACCGAGACCGAGGCCCGCGCGCAGTTTTCTCATGTCGACGTCTACAAGACCGCGTTCCGGCCGATCAAATCGACCATGTCCGGCCGCGACACGCGCATCCTGATGAAGCTCGTCGTCGACGGCACTTCCGATCGCGTGCTGGGATGCCATATCGTCGGCGATACCGCGGCCGAGATCGTGCAGGCGGTCGCCATCGCCGTCAAAATGAAAGCAACCAAGGCCGATTTCGACGCCACTTTCGCGCTGCATCCGACGGCCGCCGAAGAGCTCGTGACCATGCGCACGCCGACCGCGCGATATGTGCGTGAGGCGGCCGCGGAATAGGACGCCCCGGCTTCGTTCGGGCAGCGTGACGCACGAGATGAACGAACCGCGGGCCATCTATCCCGGAGGCAAGGATATGAAGAAGTTCAAGCCGGACGGCTGGCGTACCGTGACCCCGAGGGTCATCACCGACGATGTCGCTGGCTTGGTGGGGTTTCTGAAGGCCGTGTTCGGCGCGGATGGCGATCTCCGCTCGGGAGCGCCAACCGAGATGACGATTGGTGATTCGGTCGTGATGATCAGCGACGGCGGGGACGTGCGCAAGGCAATGCCGGCGTTCCTTTATGTCTACGTCGAGAATGCGGACGAGACTTACAAGCGAGCAATTGCCGCTGGAGCTGAATCGATCGAGAGTCCTCAGGACATGCCTTACGGCGACAGACGAGCCACCGTTGGGGATTCGTGGGCGAACATATGGCAAATCGCGACATACCGCGCGCGCTGAAGCCGAGCTCCCGTGGGCAGACGATAATCAGGGCAGGAATTTTACGCCGTAGATGTTGCCGCGACTCCAAACGACTTCGCATGGCTGGCGGGTCGGATGGGCCGGCACAAGCGCCAACGCGAACTTGTCGCTGACAGCGATCGCAGCATCAGTCATGATTTTGGCGCCGCCCGGCGCGACGTCCAACACGAAGCATTCGTGCCTCGTTCCGTCGTCGAACGAAATCCAGGCCGGCTGTTTATGCGTTTGCCGTCGCGGTTCACGCTGTACCTTTGGCCTTGGCTTATCAGTGATCATGGTGACATCCGTCGTTGGACCAGACTCGCGTGTCGGCCGCGCGATCGTCAAAGCTGGTCATCAGATTGCAGGTGATTTCGTTAAGTTCCCGTTAGGGCGTTGCCTTGAAATTTATTGGTTTACGCTTGCGGCAGATGTCCCGAGACCGCTTGCGACGGCCGCGAAGAGAATGCCGGGTCCTGTGCGCGCAAAACGCCTCGTCACGCCATTGCGGGCATCCTGCCGAACACGCAATCCAGCGCCGTGCGCAAGGCCTCCGACGGACTAGAAGCGCGTGAACGGCTGCGCCAGGCGACATGACCGTCGGGTCGCACCAGCACCGCGCCATCGGTGTCGACGCCGTAAGCCTTGTGCCAGTTCGCCTCGGGGTCGCCGAGATCTCCGTCCTGTCCGACGGTATAGGCAAACAGTGGAGGCCGCGACGGGCCGATCGCCTGCGCCGCCCGTCGCCATGCCTCGCCGTCGGAGCCGGCCAGCAGCACGAAGTGCGGGCCGAACAGGTCGATGGTCGAGATTTGCTCGTTGCCGCGTTTGAGCCAGACATGGGGCGCGCGGCTTCCGGGCCGGGCAGTCGGCACATATTCGGTGACCGGATCGTCGAGCACGACCGGTGGCGTGCCGTCCGGCACGACCGCCGTCGATTGATAGCAGGCCCCGAAGATAAGCCCCTGTTCGTTCAGGAACTCCGGTCGCGGCAGGACCTTGCTTTGCCGCGCGTTGCGTCCCATCGACAGGGCATTGGCCAGTGCGTTCTGGGTGACAATCCGGCCGAATGGCTGGCGTTCGGTGTGGTAGCTGTCGAGTAGCCTGTCGTCGGCCCTTCCGCTGATCACGGCGGCGATCTTCCAGGCCAGGTTGTGAACGTCCTGCACCCCGGTGTTGAGGCCAAAACCCCCGGTCGGCGGCATCTCATGCGCCGCGTCTCCGGCCAGGAAAACGTCGCCGACGCGATAATTGTCGGCAACGATGGCAGACGCTTCCCACGGGCTGATGCCCAGAACCGATACGGCAAGGTCGGGCAAGCCCGCGCCCTTGCGGATCAAGGCCGCACAAAATTCCGGGGTGAAGTCCTGCGGCTGCCAGCCGAATTTTTGGGGGCTGTGGATCAGGAAACCCCAGCGATCCGTGCCGTTGATCGTGAGGAATGTGGCGCGCAGGTCTTCCTGCTCCACAAAATAGAGCGCGGCGGGCCGATGTTCGACCCATCGGGCGAGATCGGCGTGGAACAGAATATTGACGCTGTCGTAGACTTTCTCCTCGCCGGTCATCTTCACGTCCAGCGCGCGCCGCACCCGGCTTTGCGCGCCCTCGGCGGCGATCAAATAGCGCGCCGTGAAGGGCGTCTCCTCTCCCGTCGTGCGATCGGTCAGCGTGCCCGTGACGGCACCACGCCCCTGGTTGAACGAGGTCAGCTCGGTGTTGAAGCGCAGCGCTTCCGGCCCTCCGGCTTGCTCCGCAAATCGGCGAATGACCGGTTCAAGGTCGTCCTGGGCGCAAAGGCAATTCTTGACGGATGTCGCTGCCATGTTCTTCGCCGTTGCGCGACCGGGCACGCGACGCTCGATCTCCTCGCCGGCAAGGGATTCGGCCCAGACGATCAGCCCCAACCGTCCTTCCGCTAACCCTGCGTTCCTGACCGCGGTATCGATGCCGCATTGCCGGAAGACTTCCATGGTGCGCGCATTGATGCCGCGTGCTTTTGGCGTGAGCGCCGTGCCCGGGTGACGTTCGACGAGCAGCGAGCGCACGCCGTGCTGGGAGAGCAGCAATGAGGCGGTGAGGCCGACCGGACCGCCACCGGAAATGAGGACGGGGATGTCGAGCATCTCTTCTCCTTGTTTGGATTTGCGTGCCTGAATTATCCAAGATCCATCGGCTTGCCATGGGGCTCACGGCGAAAGCTGAAGATTGCGATCAGCGCCGCAAATTCGCAAGCCGCGAGGAACAGGAAGGCGGGTGCTATGGCATCGGCGGTCGCCTTCGGCGAAACCACATCGTTACTTCCGGCGATCAGCGCCAGACAAACGGGTCCGAGGATTTTGCCCACACCATTGGCGGCCTGGGCCAGTCCAAAGGCGCGGGCGCCAAGCGAGACCGGAAACACTTCGACAACATACGGCGTGATGTTGGAGAAAGAGCCGCTGTAAAAGGCCGCCCCAAAAACCACCAGAAGCGCAAATACCGACCAACCGGCGATGAACTCGCGATAGAAGACGAAGATCGCCAGCATGACCAGGACGGAGATGGACGTTCCCACAAGTGCCGCGCCGCGGCGTCCGATATAGAGCGGCAGAAACGAAAACAACACGCGGCCGAGGATGGAGGCGATACTGACGTAAACAAAATACTGCGCGGCCTCGTGCGCCGTGATCTTCAGAAGCTGGGACAGAATAGTGGGTCCCCACAACTGCACGCCGTATGTGCCGGTCGATATCCCGATCCATATGACGACGACCCACCAGAATCGCTTCGGGTCCTGGAATAGCTCTGAAAACGACGCCGGCTTCTTGGCCGGCGCGATCGCGCTCGGCAACGCGACGGCCTCCTCGGCAACGCCAAGGAGCTTGGC
>JBATYU010001033.1:0-2690 GCA_049674245.1 Bradyrhizobium sp.
TGCGGGCGGAATGGGACTGGAAGCCGCGCGCGCTGTAACTGCGTCCCCTGCTCGGCGCGGCGTGGAAGGTATGAAAGCCGCCGCCACGAAAACCGCCAGCGGAATGAAAGCCACTGCCACCGTGGAAACCACCACCACCGCCACCGTGGAAACCGCCGCCCCCGCCACCGTGGAAACCGCCACCACCGCCACCGTGGAAACCGCCACCACCGCCACCGTGGAAACCGCCACCACCGCCGCCGTGGAAACCGCCGCCCCCGCCGCCGCCGTGGCCCGCTTGGGCTATGTCTGTGAACGCGAGCCCCGCCACTGCGCCCGCCAGGATCCCAGCAAGCGCTAAAATCTGTTTGCACCCAGCTCTCAGCATATTTTCCTCCACCTTAATTGATGGCGGTTGGGAAGGCCGGCAGCGCTAGAGGTTTCTTTAACAACACTCTAGGTCGTCAATAAGTTCCGCCAGCGAGATTAGCGCACACTCCAATGTCAATTTTGGGTCAATCGCGTCGGTTTGACGATGTCCGGGTTACGTCCGCTTTCCCCCCGGTAGCGACCAAACAACTTGGCTTAAGGCCATCTGTCTTGCGGCCCACGCCGATCGCCTGTCTGAAATCCGATTTGCGGCGCGCCGAAGATGTCATGGACCTCGAGCGGCTTGTTGACCTGATTGAACCACTCGGCCCGGTTGGCTGCGCGGCGGCGGCCGCGCTCATCGATCGGCAGTTTCAATTGGCGCAGCAGGCTCGTGACCTCTTCCCGCGCCATCCCATGCCCCATGCTCGGGCGAGTGCCGAGTGCCTCATCAAGGTCGTCAAGCGCAGTCAGGCCGCGTGGATAAAATTCGCGATAGACCTCGCGCTCGGTAAAACCATCGATCGAGCGGAAGCCGAGCCGGAGCGACAATTCATTGAGACCGTCGACAACGAGCTGCTTGTTGGGTGATTCAAGCATCGACAGCCGGTTGCGCACCACGATCCAGTCGGTAGAGGCACCGTCAAGCTGGCGGCGTTTGCGCCGCGCGTCCCGCACCATTTCGGCATAGTGGCCCTCGCCGGTCACCGAATAGGTCGCGGGGTCGACCGTCCCCAGGACGTCGAAATCGAGGAAGCTGTCGTTGATCGGCGTCACCAGTGTATCGGCCATCGCATGTGCCAGACGCATCAGGTAGGTGTCGGATCCCGGGGTATCGATGACGATGAAATCGAATGCTCGCTCGACTGTGCTGACGGCGTCCACGAATTGCACCAGTTCCGACGATTCGTTATCCAAAATCTGCATGGTCTCGCCAGGCTTGATGCAGCGGTGAACCGGGAGCTCGAGGTCGAGGCCGGTGCGGCGCGCCCAGGCGCTTCGGTTGTTGATGTAGCGGGTGAAGCTTTGCTGGCGGCAATCGAGGTCGATGGTGGCGACGCGCTGGCCTGCTTTCATCAAGGCAACAGCGATATGCAGGGCAACTGTGGATTTACCCGAGCCGCCCTTTTCGTTGCCTAGAACAACGACATGCGCGGAACCCGATTGGCCCTGACTTGTCTGCACTAACATCGTTTGACCTCTGGAGGGAGAGGTGAGGGGCCAGTATTCAGCAACCGCGGCAAATGCCCTTGATCATGCGGTCGAGCGCCGCGTTCTCGCGATTGACTGGATCGTTCGGATCCGCCAGGTTTTTCTCCGCGGGCACTTGATCGGCGCGCGGCTGGCGGTGCCCGACCGGTGCGCTATTCAGCACCAATTGGTTGTCCGGGTTCGTCGATGGAGTGCGGCTGGATTTGGCGAACCAGCCGTCTGCGCAATCGCCACCGAAGTGCCGACCAGGGCCAGCAACGCTATCGTCGTGATCAACCTTCGCATGATGGGCCTCCCGATTTGGGACCCCCTCACGATAATAATGATAACGGGAAGCTCGATCACAAGGTCCGGCAAGCCTCACGATTTGTTCAGATGCTCAAGCGTCTCTCAGCTTGGCGTCTTGGCTGTCTCAATTCATCTCACCGAATTGATTCGGTACGTGAGACAGTGGAACGGCAAACCTTCCCGGTCGCGCTGCGCTAGGACGACTAAATTGCGGGTGCTCAGTTCGGAATCGGTAGCGA
The DNA here is from genome assembly GCA_049674245.1 of Bradyrhizobium sp. GTDB lineage: Bacteria > Pseudomonadota > Alphaproteobacteria > Rhizobiales > Xanthobacteraceae > Bradyrhizobium. Next base: position 2,088 of record JBATYU010001033.1, read on the forward strand.
ACCGGTTTCGCGGTCGTCGTGCCGATCTCGACGGCAGCACGCGAGGCAATTCTGATCTCGATGTGCGAAATTGCCGGCATCAGGGGAACTGGCCGCCTATGGCGCGCGATAAGCGTCAACCGTGTGAGCTACAAAGATGCCAGCGCTAAACAGGCCTAGAATTGCCGTGACTGCTTCAATCATTTTGACGCACCCTAGTTTACTATCGATAAGGTCCAAAAGCCGGCGTTTCAATTCTGGCCTGTTCGCGTATATGAGCAGCCAGACCGAGCTCGATCTGACGTATAATTCCTCCCAATTGGCGAGAGGCGCACGCTCAGATTAGGCAAATGCGATAGCGAGCAAGCCAGAGCAAAGGAGGAAAAGACCGGCAACGGTTACACCGAGGAAACTGTAAGAAGCCAATTCTTCACGTGTCATGGTACACCACCTACCGCTCGGCAATGCTCGTTGGGACCTGCAATCGGCTCTTCCAGATTGGCAGCGAGACTAGAACGATTGAGATTGATGACTCAATTCTACGTAGGTACGCGTCCGATACCGAAAGGGATCGGGAGAGTTATACGGAGGTTTGAGATCGTCGCTATTTTTAGCGGCGTCGGA
>JBATYU010001034.1:0-2220 GCA_049674245.1 Bradyrhizobium sp.
GGTTTCCGAAGGCTGTTCCGGATTTCGGAATTTTGGGAAAACAGTTGGATAAGATCGGCGCTCCGTAGTTTCGCTGGTCTGCTCGACCCGAAACCGTCCGATGAGTTGTGATAATCGATCCTCAAGCACCTTATTCTCGGCGATAATCTTTGCCTTGAGCGTCGCCGTGACCTTCTGGTGCAAGACCCACAACTCTTCAGTCGACAATATCTCGACGTCGCTGCGCTTCATGATGGCCCCCAATCATGACTTGATTCGCCAGCGCATCATGCGCAGAAGCCGAGTAGTAGATAAAGAGCAATTGTTTTCAATGTCGAAATATTGCGATGCGCAAACGGTTGTTCGGTGAGGATGCCATAACGTTCGCCATGCCGTTTAACCGGTGCGCCCGTGCCGACGAGCCTGGATAGACGACTCAATTCGGAAATCGTCGAGTTTTTTTCCGGACATGAGCTGTGCGGTCAGCCAGCGAGGCTGTTTCCCGCGACCCGCCCAAGTCTCGGACGGCCGCTTGGGATTCCTGAACTTCGGAACCACTTTGGGGTACGGGCGCCGTGCGCGGCTGACATGCTCGTCGCTCTTCGCGCCCCGGCCAAGCTGTCGCAGTCGCTGCTCAAGCCGAGTTTTCTCGGCCGCTATCTCGCGTGCCAAGATTGAGGTGACCCGTTCATGAAGGGCCCAAAGCTCGTCCGCGGACATCGATTTGAGATCATGAGAATTCATTTTACCAACTCGCATAACGTGTGCTGACGCTCGTCCTTATATTAGCGGTATATTAGCGGTATATTAGCGCTCGATATTAGCGGTCGCCTTTGAGGATTTATTCGGAGTATTACCGGTCGCCTTTGAGGATTTATTCGGGCGTTCCCACGACAACGCTGCAGCGTGGGGTTTGTTCTAAGGGCCGAAGCGACGACGTTGCTTGGTCGCGGCACGCAGCCGCAAGGCTACGTTGTCGAGAGGAGGCATTCGGCGCGAACACCGTTCAGCTTAACAAGCGAATTCAGCGACAATGGTAGTTTACGCTGCTAAATCTCGATGCTCTCTGCGAAGGGCATTAAATCCACCAATAGAAAGTCGGAAAGACTATGCGAATTGCCATGATTGGCACGGGTTATGTGGGTCTGGTTTCCGGTGCCTGCTTTGCCGATTTCGGCCACCAGGTCACCTGCGTGGACAAGGATGGCGACAAGATCGCGAGCCTCAATCGCGGCGAGATCCCGATCTTCGAACCCGGTCTCGACGCGTTGGTCGCTTCCAATGTCAAGGCCGGCCGGCTCGATTTTACGACCGACCTGGCGGCGCCGGTCAAGCAAGCCGAAGCGGTGTTTATCGCGGTCGGCACGCCGTCGCGGCGCGGCGACGGTCACGCCGACCTGACTTACGTCTATGCCGCCGCGCGCGAGATCGCCGCTGCGATTTCCGGCTTCACCGTGGTGGTCACCAAATCGACCGTGCCGGTCGGCACCGGCGATGAAGTGGAGCGGCTGATCTTTGAGGCCAATCCGTCGGCCGATGTGGTGGTCGCCTCCAATCCGGAATTCTTGCGCGAGGGCGCGGCGATCCGCGATTTCAAATTCCCGGATCGTATCGTGGTCGGAACCTCGGACGAGCGTGGGCGAAAGGTGCTCGGCGACGTCTACCGGCCGCTGTCGCTCAACCAGGCGCCGCTGATGTTCACGGCCCGGCGTACGGCGGAGCTGATCAAATACGCGGCCAACGCGTTCCTCGCCACCAAGATCACCTTCATCAACGAGATGGCTGATCTGTCGGAAAAGGTCGGCGCCGACGTTCAGGAAGTCGCGCGCGGCATTGGGCTCGACAACCGGATCGGCTCGAAATTTTTGCACGCCGGTCCCGGATTCGGCGGCTCGTGTTTCCCAAAGGACACCCGAGCGCTGGTCAAGATCGCGCAGGATTATGACGTGCAGTTGCGCATCGTGGAAGCCGTGCTCGCCGTCAACGACAACCGCAAGCGCGCGATGGCGCGCAAGGTCGCAAGCGCATCCGGAGGCAGCCTGCGCGGCAAGACCGTCGCCGTGCTCGGCCTCACCTTCAACCCCGATACCGACGATATGCGCGAGGCGCCGTCTATCCCGCTGGTCACGGGTCTGCTCGACCTCGGCGCAAAGGTGCGCGCGCATGATCCGGTCGGCATGGAGCAGGCGCGCAAGGAATTGCCCGACATCGAATATTGCGGCGATCCTTACGAATGCGCGC
>JBATYU010001035.1:0-6657 GCA_049674245.1 Bradyrhizobium sp.
GCTGAATCCGATGGAACTTTTGGTTCCCCTCCGCGTCATCTATAACCTGACGCCAAAAGGCTTTCCGCGGGAGGGTGCCATGTCGAAGTGGCGCATTGGAATTGCCGTTGCCGTTTTAACAACCCTGCTGTCGAGCGCGGCCCCGGCCAGAGGCATCTCTCCCCTTGGGGTCGCGAGATTCGCGGTAGGCCGCGTATTGTCGCTGGCCGGACACCATCACGCTCGGGCCTTTGCGCGTCGCGGCCACAGTCGAACGGCCGCCCTCAGATCGCAAGATATCCGCCAAGCCAATGATTCCGGGCTTGCCGATCCGGCGGTGCGCAGGCAGATCGTAGCAGTTGCAGCGCTGGCCGGCTGGCATGGCGGCCGCACCGAGAACGGGTGGTGGCGACACGGCGACGGCGGATATGGATGGGTCGGGCCGCTGTTCTGGCCGTTCGCCATTTACGACATCTACGATTACACCATCTGGGGTGACCGCATCGGCCTCTGGGACTACGGTTATCCCGACATCTATGCCGCGATCTTTGCGCCTTACGGCCATGATGATCTCACAGCCTATACCGGACCGGGCCGGTTCGGCCGGAGACATCGCAGGGTCCCTCCGCTACAAGAGCTCTGCGGCGACGACCGAAGCGAAATTGCCGGCCTCATCGAGCAGCTTCAGCAGGCGATACCGCCGAGCAATGAGGCGCAGCGCGCCGCTTTGGACGATCTTGCCAATGCCCTGACCTCGGCCGCCCAGATGATCCGGGCGTCGTGTCCGACGCAAACGGCGTTCACGGCGCCGGATCGATTGGCCGTCATGCAGCAGCGCATCGGGGCGATGATCATGGCAGAGCAAGCCGTGCAGCAGCCGCTGGGGAAATTCTATGACCTGCTCGATGACGAGCAGGAAGCCCGGCTCAATGCACTTGCCGAAGATCGGCGCAAGATATCCGCAAACGGGACCGCGGAAGCGCCTGCGCCAGCTTGCGGCGCGGCGCAACCAGCCGCGTTGCAATGGCCGGCGGACGAGATCGAGGCCAGGTTGCACCCGAACGACACGCAACGCACCGCGCTTAAAGCGCTGCAGGACGCCAATGCCAGGGCGGTCGACATCCTGAACAATGAATGCCAGCCGCAAGAGGCGACCACACTACCCATTCGCCTTGACGCAGTGGACGGGCGGCTCGGTGCCATGCAGCAAGCGGTCTATCTGGTGAGCGCCGCGCTGCAGGAGTTCTATGCGACGCTGAGCGACGCGCAGAAGGTGCAGTTCGAGGCGATTGGACAAAAACGAACGTCGTAATTTCGGTTTCCGCTGCCATCGCGGAAGCGCCAGGCCGACTGATTTGGCCAACAAAAGAGCCCGGTCACCGGGAGAGCATGAAGGAAGCCGCACGGGAAAGCCGGATGATTTCGGTTGTACCTGTGGTGACTGAAGCTCGTGCGCGCTTCGCGTCGCGCGAATGCGGACTTTTGTCGTTTTGGCTGTTTGAAAATTGAATCCAGAATTTGCCCCCCGTCATTGCGAGGAGCCAACGGGTCGCGCGAACGCGCGCCCGATGACAGGCTCCGCGACGAAGCAATCCAGACGTCAGCGTCAGGACTCTGGGCTTCGCGGAGCCTGTCATCCGGCGGCGCTTCGCGCCGACCGGGTGGCTCGCAATGACGATGGACGGTGATGGGTCAGGGAAACGCTAGCCCTTCCCGTAAATCGCATCTGCGCGCTTCTCGAACGCGGCCGAAAACCGCGCGAACGCCGCGTCGAACACCGAGCCCATCAAGAGCGCGAGCATCCGGCTCTTGAATTCGTAGGCGAGGTAGAACGTGACGTCGCAGGCGCCCTCGCCGATCGGCTCGAACGTCCAGCGGTTTTCAAGACTGGAGAATGGCCCCCTCAAATACCTGACCGCGATCTTCAGATTGGGGCGGTCGAGCACGACTTCGCTGGTGAAGGTTTCCTTAACCAGCTTGAACGACACGGTCATGTCGGCCACCACGATCTCGGTGCCGTTGGGTTTTGGCTTGCGCTGGCGGATTTTCAGCGACTGGCACAGCGGCACGAATTCGGGATAGCGCTCGACATCGGCGACGAGGTCGAACATTTGGCTGGCGCTGTGCGAAACCCGGCGCTTGCTGGAAAATCTCGGCATGGGTCTTTAGCGGGCGCTAGCCGCCCGCGCCGCCTTGAGCCTAGCAAAATCGTCGCCGGCGTGATGCGAGGAGCGGGTCAGCGGGCTCGCCGACACCATCAAAAATCCTTTGGTATAGGCGACCTTCTCAAAGCCGGCGAATTCATCCGGCGGCAGGTAGCGCATCACCGCGTGATGCTTGCGCGTCGGCTGCAAATATTGCCCGATGGTCAAAAAATCCACCTCCGCCGAGCGCAGATCGTCCATCACCTGCAGCACCTCGTGACGCTCCTCGCCGAGGCCGACCATGATGCCGGATTTCGTGAAGATGGTGGGATCGATCTCCTTCACCCGCTGCAGCAGCCGGATCGAATGGAAATAGCGCGCGCCCGGGCGCACGCTGAGATAACGCGACGGCACGGTTTCGAGATTATGGTTGAAGACGTCGGGTTTGGCCGCAACGACCAATTCGAGCGCGCCGTCCTTGCGCAAAAAATCGGGTGTGAGAATTTCGATTGATGTGGCCGGACAGCGCGCGCGGATCGCAGCAACGGTTTTGGCGAAATGCGCGGCGCCGCCGTCATCGAGGTCGTCGCGGTCGACCGAAGTGATGACGACATGGGCTAAGCCCAGCTTGAAGGTCGCTTCCGCGACGTGCTCCGGCTCCAGCGCATCGAGCGCGCCGGGCAGACCGGTCTTGACGTTGCAGAAGGCGCAGGCGCGGGTGCAGGTGTCACCCATGATCATGAAGGTGGCGTGCTTCTTGTCCCAGCACTCGCCGATATTCGGGCAGCCCGCCTCCTCGCACACCGTGACGAGGCCGTTCTCCTTGACGATGTTACGGGTCTCGGCATAGCCGCGGGTGTTCGGCGCGCGCACGCGAATCCAGTCCGGCTTCGGCGGCGACAGCGCGTCCGGCCGGTTCGCCTTCTCGGGGTGACGGGGACGCAACGGCGTCGATGAAACGGTATCGATGATGACGGCCATAGGGGTCCGCGAGGGTTATGCAGGTGTTAGCTAATCCGTATCGCGCAAGCCCGCAACCCGGCTCGCCTAGCCTAGCAGAACATGCCACTCTTGGGCAGCATTACCGCCTGTTGTCAGCTGATTCCCGCCTCAAAATGGTTCAAAAGTCGAATCCATCAGCTCCGATTTCCGCACCCCTCGGCAAGCCGCTCAAGCGCTCGTTCTTTGACCGCAGCGTGCATGAGGTTGCGCCCGACCTGATCGGCGCGACGCTTTTGGTCAATGGCGTCGGCGGCATCATTGTCGAGGTCGAGGCCTACCATCACACAGATCCGGCAGCACATTCGTTCCGCGGCCCGACGCCCCGCAACCGCGTGATGTTCGGGCCCGCCGGATTTTCCTACGTCTATCGTTCCTACGGCATCCATTGGTGCGTGAACTTTGTCTGCGAGGAAGAAGGCTCGGCCAGCGCCGTGTTGATCCGTGCGCTTGAGCCGACCCACGGCATCCCCGCGATGCGTCGGCGGCGCGGCCTCTCCGACGAGCGGTCGCTGTGCTCCGGTCCGGGCAAATTGTGCGAGGCCCTCGGCATCACCATCGCCCATAGCGAGCTGCCGCTTGACCGGCCGCCGATCGCGTTGCACGCGCGCATCGGCAAAGTGGAGATCGTCTCGGGGTTACGGATCGGCATCACCAAGGCGGTCGAGCTGCCCTGGCGTTACGGGCTGAAGGGCTCGAAATTCTTGAGCAAGCCGTTCATGGAATCCTGAACGCCGGATCGAAACAGAGTTCGCGCCTGGCTTTCGCGCTCGACACGGCGCCGTCGTCCTCCGCGATATTGTAGACCCCGGCGCCTCTGTTCAGCGCCAGCAGCGCGGCGTGCGCAGCGGCATCGACATGCACCGATGGAGGTCTCGGCGGCTTTCCGTACCAGGTGCCGGGCCCGTACAGAAGGCCGTAGCGCAGCACGACGCCGTCGATCGCGGGTGTGTTCAAGACCTCATGTTCAAGCGTGACGACGCCCTGCACCGTCAGCTGACGCAGGCCTTCGGCCGCGAGGTCGAGCGGATCATCTTCAGTGCGCAGGCCATCGCCCGGCGCATAGACAAACGCAATGCTCTGCGCGACGGCGCGGGGCACGCCTGTGGTCTTCGCCGCCTGCATCAAGTTTCGTGTGCCCTCGATCCGCAAGCGGCGGTTGGCCTGCTGCGCCGCCGGATAGCCGGACGTGCCCGGCGCGCTGGGCAGGTCGGTGAGCTGATGGATGACGATTTCGGGCCGTGCTGCCGCAACCGCCTGCGCCAACGCATCGGCATCAAGCACATCAACGACGATTGGCGCGACACCCAGCTCCTCCAGCATCGAAATTTTGGCGGGCGCACGCGTCGTGCCGGTAACGTCATGCTTCGCATCGCGCAAGAGAACCGCGAGCCGCCGCCCGATCACACCGCTCGCCCCTGCCAGGAAAATTCGCATCTCGCACCTCACCGAACTGGCGAGCGCTGCGCCCGCGCGACATGGCCGCCCGGGCCAATCGGGATACCTTCTCTCAAGGTGCCATAGAAGCGGTCGGCGATATCGGCAAGGCCGAGGTCTTCCACGACTCCAAAACCCTTGTCGTGAAGCAGTTTGGCAAGCTCGGAAGGATCGAACAGGCTGAGCCACGGCTCGCCCCGTGCCGCAGCGCTTTCGGCCATGCCCTTGATGCGCGCGCGGCGCCCGGCTGGGTAATTTTCAAACGGTTCGGCATAGTCGAACACGACCTCCGCCTCCGGAATGGCCGCGATGAAATCCAGCGTCTCCGAAATCGCCTTCCGCGTCAGATAAGGAACGACGCCGAGCCACTGGAAAAATGCCGGACGATCTCGTTCAAAGCCGGCGCTTGCCAATCCCTCCCGCAAACTTTGCTCCTCGAAATCGACGGGCGCAAAGGTGAGCGAGGCAGGCACGGCGAGCGCCGCCTGCGCAAGCTGCTCCCGCTTCCAGGCCTGCGTCGCGGGATAGTCGACCTCGAAGACGCGGACCCCCTCGCCGGCGTGCGGGTTGCGCAACGAAAACGTGTCGAGGCCAGCACCGAGCACCACGACCTGTCGTGCACCGCGCGCAACGCAGGCCGCCAGCGCATCCTCGGAAAAGGCGCTGCGCGCCGCGATGAACAGGCGCATCGGCTTGAGCGACGGGTCGGCGGCCATTGCATTGAGCGTTGAGAGCGTCTCCGCGTCGAGAATCCGCAACGCGTAGGGATCGCGGAAAATCATTCCGCCCTCCAGCCTCTGGTGGATCGCGCGATAGGCCGCCGCTCCGCGCGCCGTCTGGCTGGGTTGTCCTGTGCGCACCGCGGTTAAGGCGCCAGGTGGCAGACCGCCTCGACCCGATTGCCATCGGGACCGAGCCAGTCATCGCGGCGGCCGACCTTGACGACATCGAGCGCCTTCATGATCGCGTCGTAGAACCGCTCGGCCGTGGCGATCTCGAAAACCGTGATCGAGACATGGTCAAGCATCGACGTTCTCCAACCGCTGCAGCGCTTCGACGATCTTGGCCCGGCGCGCAACGGCCGCTTCGCGCTTTTCCTTCTCCTCCTCGACGATTTCTTCCGGCGCGTTGGCGACGAATTTCTCGTTCGACAATTTCGCGTCGACCCGCTTGATGTCGGCGTCGGCCTTGGCGATCTCCTTGTCGAGCCGGACGCGTTCAGCGGAGAGATCAATCACACCCTTCAATGGGAGAGCCACAACCTCACCACCGACCACCAACTGCACAGCGCCGTCCGAAGCCTTTTGACGGGTCACCGAGCCCGAAATCTTGGCGAGCCGATTGAACGAATCATCCCAGCGCTCTGCTCTCCGCAGAGTGACATCGGAAGGATTCACAAGTTCAAGCTGGATCAGCGAGCCTACCGGCACATTCACCTCGGCACGTACCGAGCGCACCGCTGTGACCAGTTCAATAAGCCAACCGATCTCCTCATGTGCGTCCATAAAGTACGGCTGCTCGCAGGGCCACTCAGTAAGAGCCAATATCGTGTCGCGCCCACTCGGCGCGGTGACCTGCCACAATTCTTCGGTGATGAAGGGCATGAATGGATGCAAGATTTTCAGAATCTCATCCCGCATATACGCAACGGTCGCGCGCGTTTCCTTTTTTGCATCTTCATCCAATCCGACAAAGATAGGCTTCGTCAGTTCAAGGTACCAATCGCAATACGAGTTCCAGACGAACTGATAGATTCGGTTGGCAGCATCATTAAAACGATAATCAGCCAATGCCTTTTCGACATCGCCGAGCGTGTCCGCAAATTGCGAGACAATCCACTGGTTCACAATTCCTTTGACCGCACTTGGGTCAAAGTCTCGAACCGTCGCAGCCTCGTTCATCTCCGCAAAGCGGCAGGCGTTCCACAGCTTGGTCGCGAAATTGCGGTTGGTTTCGACCAGATGCGGCGAAAGGCGGATGTCGTGGCCTTGCGCGGCCTCGCGCGTCAGCGCGAAACGCAGCGCGTCGGCGCCATACTCGTCGATGACGCCGAGCGGGTCGATGACGTTGCCCTTCGACTTCGACATCTTGGCGCCCT
>JBATYU010001036.1:0-1934 GCA_049674245.1 Bradyrhizobium sp.
CTCACAAGCTCCTCGACATAGGTTGAAAAACGCGATTCACTTGTTACAGACCGCCGATGATCCATCGCAGCCTCCCGCCACTGTGAATCCTAACCCCTACCTGATTCCCAACGGCTCCGGACCGCGACTTTCTGACTCAGTAGAACTAGCCGATGGGTGCCTGGTCGTAGGCGAGCGAAAGCGACGCCGTCCTTTGGACGGCTGTGCCCGGCAACGACGGACAATGGCTACGCGTGCCCGGCGTCGTTCGACAGCATGCCCGGATCGATCCCGATCTTGCGCAGCGCGCGGATATATTTTTCCTCGACATCGTCGCCAAAGATCAAGTCCTGATCGGCATCGCAATGCAGCCAGCCATTGCCTTGAATCTCGTTCTCCAACTGTCCCGGCGCCCAGCCGGCATAGCCGAGCGCGAGGATGGCGTGCTTCGGCCCCGAACCGCTGGCGATCGCTTTCAGGATATCGACAGTCGCGGTCAGGCAAATGCCGTCGTCGATCCGCAACGTGGCATTCTCGATATAGAAATCGCTCGAATGCAGCACGAAGCCTCTCCCGGTATCAACCGGTCCGCCCTTCAGCACCTTCATGCTCTCGGCGGTTTCCGGCAGCTTGATCTGGTCTGATTCCTTGATGATGTCGAGCTGCACCAAGAGTTCCGGAAAATCGATGCTGCCAGCCGGGCGATTGACCATGATGCCCATCGCGCCTTCGGATGAATGCGCGCACATGTAAATCACCGAACGCTCGAAACGCGGATCGCCCATTACCGGCATGGCGACCAGCAACTGGCCGTCGAGGTAACCATGATCGGGCGAACTGTGGCCAATGCCGGCGGCTTCGCGGCGGACATTGCCCGGTTTCTTGCCTTCAGGACCCATCCGCATAGGCCTCTCATTCTCAAGTCGCATCCTGATATCGGGTGGCGGTTCTGTCAATCAAGCGCCGCCCACCGGCTGTTACAATCCATCACAAGCAATTCAATGGTTCGAGGGGGCGCTTGCCTGTAAAGACGTGTCATGATCGTCATGGTTCCCAGCCGCGTCGCAATCGGTTTTGCCGCCGCCTTGTTTGCGTCGCAAGCGTCGATCGAAGCCCGCGCCGAGGATGCATCGCCCTGGCAAAAGGACAGACATTCCGCGGTCCGGCTCTTGGCGGGATCGCGCAGCGGCGCGGTGCTGCTCGGCGGTATCGCCATGCAGCTACAGGCAGGATGGAAGACCTATTGGCGCACCCCCGGCGATTCCGGCGTACCGCCGCGCTTCGACTTCTCGAAGTCGGAAAATATCGAAGCCGTGACGGTTCTGTGGCCGGCCCCGACGAAGTTTGACGACGGCGCCGGCGGCCATTCGCTGGGCTATCACAATGATATCGTGCTTCCGTTGCGGATCGTTGCGAAAAATCCCGACAAGCCGGTGACGCTGCGCGCCGACATCAATTACGCGGTCTGCGAGAAGATCTGCATTCCCGTCGACGCCAGCGCCGAACTTTCCTTCAACAGCGTGGCCAGCACCGAGGATAGCGCGCTGTTCGCGGCGCTCGATGCCGTGCCGAAGCCGGCCAATGTCGGCGATCCCAATCCGCTGACCATCCGCGACATCAAGCGCGAGGGAACATCCACCGTGCTGGTCGATGTGGTGACGCCCGACGCCAGGAACGTCAATCTGTTCGTCGAAGGGCCGGCCCCCGACTGGAGCCTGCCGATCCCGAACCTGCTCGAGCATAGCCCGCCCGGGGTCAAGCGTTTCGCCTTCCAGCTCGAAGGCCTGCCGCCGGGCGCCAATCCGTCAGGCGCCGCGCTCAAATTCACGTTGGTCGGCGGCGATCACTCCTACGAATTCAACATCAATTTGGACTGACGCGCGTCGTCCCGGCGCAGGCCGGGACCCATACGCCGCGGCGGTGCAAATAAACGCTGGGGTCAGCCGGCTTTATAA
>JBATYU010001037.1:0-2360 GCA_049674245.1 Bradyrhizobium sp.
CCGCGTCGCCTTAAGAATTCGCCTGAAGGCAGGTATTTCCTCGATCGGCGCATGCTTGGCACGTCTTATCTGGGCGTCGATCGCGCTGAGCGGCAACTCGTCCGCCGCGGCGACCCTTTCCAGCAGAACGCAATCCTCGCCGTCCTCGACGCGCGCGATGGTGACCATGGCGACGCTGCGCGGCAGCTCATAAAAATGCGGCCGCGGCCATTTGGCGTAAAGCGTGCGCAGGACGGGCTCATCCCTCGCGACCAGGCAAAACGCCTTGACCAAGATCGCGGCCCAGCCCGGCGGCCGCGCGGTAGCCGCACGGGCCTCAGCCAGCTGGCGGACGTTGAGCGGGCGGCAGAGCGACACAAACGGCACGCCCATTGAAGCGCGCATCAGATCGATGATGAAACGGCGCGGAATTGAGATTTTTCGAACCGTACCGCGCATCGTTCACTCGGGTTCCGCATTGGCGCTTGGGGATAGGACCACTAGCCCATCTAGCACGGACCGACGGGCATGAGGCGAGATGCTTGTTGCGTTGAAAGCCCATCGGCAGGTCCGGTTCCGACGCAAAAATACAAGTATTTTCAATAGCCTGGCTCCGCAACCTGGTTTACCGCTTGATCCCGGCAAAACTCGCGGCGATGCCGCGCTGGAACAGCGACCAGTCAAAGCCCAGCGCCAGCGCGAGATAGCCGCGGTCGATCATCTGGTTGGCCTGCTCGGGGTTGCGCGCCACGCCGCCGATCACAACGCCGCTCTTCAAGATGGCGGCCTCGGCGCGGGCTATCAGTTCAAGCAGCTCTGGGTCGTCCATCTGGCCGCGCTTGTTGATGGAGGTTGCGAGGTCGCCGGGGCCGATCACGGCAACGTCGATGCCGGGGGTCGCCATGATCTCGTCGATGCGGTTCACCGCCTCGACATGCTCGATCGTGATCATGCAGATCATGTCGTCATCGGCGCTCGCCATGTAATCGGCCATCGAGACGCCCCAGCGGAACGGCGCGTGGAACGGCCCCCACAGCCGCTCGCCCTTCGGCGGATAGCGCACGCTGCGCACGGCTTTCTCGGCGTCGGCGCGGTTGCAGATCATCGGAAAATTGATGCCGAGCGCGCCGATGTCCATCGGCGCCTTCGCAAGCCAAGGCTCGTTGGCGGCGATCCGCGCAAAGGGGACGCACGGCGTTCCCGCGGTCGCGGTGATCATGGCGTGCGCCGAGGTCAGATCGATCGGCCCGTGCTCGAGGTCGACGACGATCCAGTCGAGCCCCGAGCGGGCCATGATCTGCACGGTCTGGAGGCTCGGGATGGTCGCGATCGCCCCGAAGGTGGCGCGGCCTTCGCGCCATTCCTTGCGCAGGCGGTTGAGGGGGGCGGGGACAGGTGTCGCGGACATCGCGGGAGACCCCAGCTCAGGCCGGTACACGGCCGCCGAAAAACGGCATCAGCGTGCGGGAGAGCGTATGCGGCCGCTTTGACGTGAAGATCATCTCGGCGCCGGCGTGATCGGCCTCGCGGCCGGGTTGGCCGAGCAAATCCGACACCCGGCGCGCGATCGCAGGCGCCGGATCGATCCAGTCAACCGGCCACGGCGCAAGCCGCACCAGCCGGTCGAGCAGCAGCGGATAATGCGTGCAGGCCAGCACGATGGTGTCGGTGCGCGCGGACGCCTCTTCGCTGCCGCCGACAAAACACGGGGCGATTTCCGCCGATATGTCGCGATCTGAGACCTCATTGCCGCTCAGGGCGGTTTCCGCGAGCGAGGCAAGTTCTCCCGAACCTACCAGCGTAACCTCGCAGCCTACCGCGAAATCCTCGATCAGCTTCTTGGTGTATTCGCGCTGGACCGTGCCCCTGGTGCCGAGCACGGAGACGCGCCTGGTCTTCGATTGCGCGCAGGCCGGCTTGATCGCCGGCACCGTTCCGACAAAGGGAAGCGTGTATCGCTCGCGCAGATGCGACATCACCAGCGTGGAGGCGGTGTTGCAGGCGATCACCACGAGATCGGGCGCGTGCGCTACGATCAGCTCTCCGATCAGCGGCACCACGCGCGCGACGATCTCTCTCTCGCCGTGGTGGCCGTAAGGGAAGAACGCATCGTCGGCGACATAGACAAAATGCGCGTCGGGGCGCGCGGCGACGATCTCGCGCAAGACCGTCAGCCCGCCGAGGCCGGAATCGAATACGAGAATCGTAGGAGGTGATGCCACGGGCTGCGATTCTAACCTATCCTGCGTTATCAATCAGCTTGTTTTGACGGCGGCTGTCCATCTCACTCTGACGTCTCACTCCGACGTCGTCGCCCGGCTTGACCGGGCGATCCAGTATTCCAGAGACGGCTGCGCTCACATGAAACGCCTCTGGAATAC
>JBATYU010001038.1:0-4853 GCA_049674245.1 Bradyrhizobium sp.
CCGGACGACATTGCCGGCGCCGTCGCCTTCCTCGCGTCCGAACAGGCCCGCTGGATCACCGGCGACATCCTCCATGTCGACGGCGGATCGAAGCTCTAGACTGTTTGCGTCGCGCGGACGAGCAGAGACGATCCGACCGGCATGAGTTCGTAAGGCGGCTTCCAGCCCGGCAGAGCCGCAAGACGCTCGCGCCAGGCATGGAGAGCCGGAAAATCGGCCTTTATATCGAAGCCGGTCTCCTCCGCAGGGTAATACACGTACCCTGCCATGGAGAAATCCGCGATGGTCGGCCTATCGCCCAGCACGAAGGCGCTATCCGCCAGATGCTTGTCGGCAATCGCGAAGCTCGCCTGCACGCGCGAACGAAGGAACGACAGGATCGCCGGGTGCACCGGCTCCGGCGTCAATGAATTCTGAAGCCGGTGCATCGCATAGTTGTTCGTGAACTTGTGATTATCGAACAGAATCCACCGCAAGGCCTCGTAACGCTGCTCGGGACCAACTGGTGCGAACTTGCCGGTGGTTTCGGCCAGCCAGATCAAAATCGCGCCCGATTGCGACATTCGCTGCCGGTTCACTTCGAGCACCGGGACCTCGCCCATCGTATTGATACCGGCTCGCCAATCCGGATCCCGCGTCTGGCCGCCGGCAAAATCAACCCCGATCGGCTCCCAATCGAGGCCGGCGCAATTCAGATAGAGCGCCAGCTTGTAGGAATTGCCCGAGCCGCCATTGCAATGAAGCTTGTAGGTGGCCATTGCCTCACGCGAATTTCGGCTGCGGCGCCCCCTCGCGCATCAGGCGGGCGCGCTCGGTGTTGGGCCAGAGCAGCAACAGGCCAAGCAGGCCGGAGGCGACCAGGATGACGGCGTTGATGGTGAAGCCCATCATATACCCGTCGAGCGTGTTCGCCGAACCCTGGATCACGCTACCCATGACATAGGGCGCCAGGATGCCCGCCAGCGTGAAGATCGCACCGTAGATCGCGATCACGGCGCCGCGCTGCGACACCGGCGTGAACTCTCCGAGCATCGGCGGGCAGACCACATAGATCGACCCGCTGAGCCCGGACCCGAGCACCAGAAATGCGATCCGCAGGCCCGCGCCGTCGACGTGCGGCAGCATCGCGATGATCAATCCGCCGATGACCAGGGGTGCTGCGCCCAATATGCCGCGCGCGCCGCGGGTAGAAACACCGCGCGCCATCAAGACCTGCGAAATCCATCCGATGGTCAGCACGCTCACCGCGCCGAACACCCAGGGCAGGATCGAAATCCAGCCCGCCTCCTGTTGCGAGAAGCGGAGGCCCTGGATGATGAACGGCGTAAACCAGGTCAGGCCCAGCGACAGCGCCCAATAGGCCCCAAAGGTCGCGGCGCAGCAGCCGATAAACGTACGTGACGTCAGAAGCTGGAAATAGGGAACGCGCGGTTCGTCCGCCGCCATCGCCTGGGTCTGCACCAGCGGACCCTCCCGGCCAAGGATCAGCCAGGCCACGCTCCACATCAGGCCGACGACGCCAAGCGCACCGAACGCGTAATGCCAGCTATGATTGATGATCACCCAGTTCAGCGCCGGCACCGCGAGGATCACGCCGAACGCCGAACCCTGCGACAGGATCGCGGTCGGCAGCGTTCGCCGCGCGTCGGGAAACCATTTGTAGACCGCATGCGTCGCGACCGCGAAGGCCGGCCCTTCGCCGGCGCCGAGGATGATACGGCAGACCAACAGCGTCGTGAAGCCGACCGTGCCCACCATCGGAAACTGTGCCAGTGCCCAGATCGTCGCCAGCACCAGCAGCACCCAGCGCGTCTCGATGCGGTTGATGATGAAACCGACCACGATGGCCGCGATGGAAAACAGGAAGAAGAACGAGGAACCGAGCAGGCCGAACTGCTCCGGCTGAAGCTTGAGGTCGGTCATGATCGGCACGGCGGCGAGGCCGACCACGATCTTGTCGGCAAAATTCACCAGCATGAAAAGAAACAGGAGGAACGTGATTTTCCAGGCGCCTTGCGGCGTCGGCTGCGTGGCCATGGTGTTCTCCAGCTTATCGCTCGCCAACCCCGCGAGATTCGGCTTTGGGGGGCAGAGCTAGCCATGGGTTCCCCGGCAACGCAACGGGACATTTTGACCGGGGGGGTGCGCTGCAACTCAACTTTTTGATACAGTTTGATACCGTCTGACGCGGTCTCGACGCCGCGCTGCAACCGGCGCCATCGATCACGATCGCGTCGTCACACCATTGAGACGGTGATCTGCCACCACTGCCTTGATATGTTGCCCAAAACCAGAGGGAGTTCTCATGGCTAAGCCGGTCATTTTCGCTGCCGTCAGCGTGTTTGCCGTTTCGATCCTGGCAGGGGCTGTGCTTGCGCAGGCCACGAGCGCGCCCGACTATGAAGCGATCGTCGCCTCCGCCGACCGCAGTGACGCCGACCGGCAGACCGATCAGCGCCGCCAGCCTGCCAAGATGCTCGCTTTCACCGACGTCACAGGCGGCATGAAGATATTGGATATGGCCGCCAACGCCGGCTACAGCACGGAATTGCTGGCCCGCGCCGTCGGCCCCACCGGCATGATCTACGCCCAGGATTCGGCCGACGTGATCGAACGATTCGTGAAGGACAAGTTCGATATCCGCGCTCAAAAGCCCGTGATGAAGAACGTCGTCCATGTCGTCAGGGACTTTGACGATCCGATCCCGCCCGACGTCTCGGGACTCGACATGATCACCTTCTTTTTCTTCTATCATGACACGACCTACATGCCGGTCGATCGCGCCAAGATGAACCAGAAGATGTTCGCGGCTTTAAAACCCGGCGGCTTTCTCATCATCGCCGACCATTCGGCAAAGCCGGGCGACGGCACTACCGTCGGCAAGACGCTGCACCGCATCGAGCAAAGCGCGCTGCAGCAGGAGATCGAAGCGGCCGGCTTCAAGCTCGCCGCGGAAGGCGATTTCCTGCATCATCCCGAGGATCCCCGCGACGTACCGGTGTTCAAGCCGGCCGTGCCGGTCGATGAATTCGTGCTGAAGTATCAGAAGCCGATGTGAAGGTTTTGCAGCGCCCGGCATGGCAGGCAACAACAATATCGTGCTGAGCGTCCGCAATCTGACCAAGACCTATCGCACGGCCGGCGAGCAAGTTAGCGTTCTTCGCGGCGTCAATCTCGATGTCGCGGCTGGCGAGCGCGTCGCGCTGACAGGTGAATCCGGCAGCGGCAAGAGCACGCTCTTGCATCTCATCGCAGGCCTCGATGCGGCCGACGGCGGCGAGATCAGGATCGCCGATGCCGCCGTGACCGACCTCTCCGATACCGGCCGCGCGGCGCTGCGGCGCGATCGGATCGGCCTGGTGTTCCAGCAGTTCAACCTGGTCCCGAGCCTGAGTGTCGAAGCCAATCTTTCTTTCCAGTCGCGGATCGCCGGCCGTCATGATGCCGTCTGGCATGCCGAATTGGTCGAGCGCCTCGGGCTCGGCGGCTTGCTGAAGCGATACCCCGAGCAATTGTCCGGCGGACAGCAGCAGCGGGTGGCGATCGGGCGCGCGCTCGCCGCAAGACCGCTGCTGCTGCTCGCCGATGAGCCGACCGGCAACCTCGACGAGACCACCGCGGATGGTGTGCTTGCGCTGGCGCGCGATCTGGTGGCTCATACCGGCTGCGGCTTGCTGATGGTCACCCATAGCGCCCGGCTTGCCGCGACGCTGGATCGCCAGGTCACGCTTCACACGGGGCTCGTGCGGTGAATTTGAAGCTATCAGCATGAGGCGCATGCTTTGGGTCCTTGCGGCGCTCCTGAGCCATTGGCGGCGGCATCCGATGCAGCTTGCGACCTTGCTGATCGGGCTGATTTCGGCGACCGCGCTGTGGAGCGGCGTGCAGGCGCTGAACCAGCAGGCCCGCATCTCCTATGACCGCGCGGCCGCAACATTCGGCGGCGTGCGAACCGCCATGCTGGTTGGCCGCGTTGGCGCGACTTTTCCGCAAAAACTCTTTGTCGATTTTCGCCGCGCCGGCTGGCCGGTCTCACCCGTGCTCGAGGGTCGCGTGCAGATCGGCGGTCGATCGTTCCGCCTGCTCGGGATCGAGCCGGTGACGCTGCCCGCCGAGATCGGCAGTGCGCCAGCGATCGGACGGGGTGGCCTGCAAGCTTTCGTCACGCCACCGGGACAGACCTTGCTCGCGCCCGAGACACTTTCCGATCTGCATCTCACCGAGGGCGCCACGCCACCCGTGAGCAGCGGCGCGTCGCTGCCGCCGTTGCATGTGCAGGCGCAGTTGGTGCCCGACGTTCTGGTGGTCGACATCGGGATCGCGCAAAAGCTTCTGAACCGGACCGACCAGATTTCCCGCCTGTTGATCGGCAAGATGAAGGGTCAACATGAGCCGCTGGAGAAAATCTCAGGCGACAGGCTGCGCCTGGTCGAACCCAGTGAGGAGAGCGACCTTGAGCGCCTCACCGACAGTTTTCATCTCAACCTCACCGCGTTCGGGCTGTTGTCGTTTGTCGTCGGCCTTTTCATTGTCAACTCGGCTGTTGGGCTTGCGTTCGAGCAGCGCCTTTCCATGCTGCGGACGCTGCGCGCCTGCGGCGTGTCAGCGGCCATGCTGAATGCGGTGCTGGTGACCGAGCTGGTGTCGCTGGCGCTGGTCGCCGGGCTGATCGGGCTGGTCTGCGGCTATCTGATCGCGGCGGCGCTGTTGCCCGATGTCGCCGCTTCGCTGCGCGGACTCTATGGCGCGCAGATTCCGGGTGAGTTGACGCTCCGGGCCGAATGGTGGCTCGCCGGCATCGCCATCAGCGTGCTCGGCGCGCTCGCAGCCGCCGCGACCAGTCTCGCGAAGGC
>JBATYU010001039.1:0-6191 GCA_049674245.1 Bradyrhizobium sp.
CGCCAGAACAGCCGACGAGGCGAAGAAAGCCGCCGCGACAGCGCCGCGCGAGACGGCATTGCTGACGGCGTCGCTGCGCAAGCTGGAGGGGCTCAAGAAACGCGCCGACGCCGGGCTCGCGTTCGCCGACAAGGCGCTCGCCGCCGCAAAGACCGACCAGGCCAAGGCGCGGGCCGAGGACTTCAAGCAGAAGGCCGCCGCCACGGCCACCGAACTGGGGACGCAGCTCGACACCGCCAAGGCCGACGCGAAATCGAAGCCCGACGCAGCCATCGCAAAGGAGGCCGCCAAGGTGGCCCAGACGAGGAAGGCCGACACCGCCAAGGCGGCGAGCGAGGCGAAGCTCGCGCTCGAGCCGGTCTCGGTCTACATCAGCCGCGCGACGCAGAAGCTTTACGTGCGGCGCAACACGCATAGACCGTGGCCGGACGGGGGCGAGGTTTTCGATGCGACCATTGAGGTTCCGGTCACGATCCGCAATCCCGACAGGCGGATCGGCACGCATGTGTTCACGGCGGTAGCGCGCAACGATTCGGGCCTGCGCTGGACCGCGGTCACGATCGACGACGGGGACGACGCCAAGGACGCGCTCGACCGCATCACCATCCCGCAGGATGTGCTCGATCGCATCGCGCCGACCGCAGTGCCGCGATCCTCGATCATCGTCTCGGACGAGCCGCTGAGCCACGAGACCAACTATCGCACCGAGTTCGTCGCGGTGCTGAACAACCAGCCCCAGGGCGGCTTTGTGACGCGCCTGCCGACGGCTGATGTCGCCGTTGCGAGCGACAACTCCTGGGGCGACACCGGCTTGGGGTCTCTTTTCCAACCCAATTGGAACTCCCAGACTAACAATACGCGTCGGCGCGGCGGCCAGTACTTTTATCCGGTGCTACCGGGCTGGCGGTAAGACCCGGCACGCCGCGCATAGGGGAGAGGCGGATGACGGGGCATACTTAATCCAACAACGCCATCATTCCGGGATGCGCCACCCGAACTCGGGTTTACCCGAGTTCGGCAATATCATTTGTCCAAGTCGGCAACAGCCGACTTGGATGGCGCAGGCCCGGAATCCATACTCACGATGCTGGTTATGGATTCCGGGCTCGCGACTTCGTCGCGCCCCGGAATGACGTTTAGAGATCCACCACCACGTAATCGCTTTCGACGGACACGGCGATGGTCTCGGCGACATACGGCCCCTTCACCACGGCTGCCCCCGGCTCGATGTGAGCCGGATAGACCCGCGCGCGGAATCGTTTGGGGTCGCAGTAGGACTGGCCGGTGCGGACATCGAATTCCCAGCCATGCCAGGGGCAGCGGATGATCTCGCCGAGCTTGGTGTATTCGATCTCGCCGGGGTTGGAGGATTGCGCAAGCCCGATCAGCGAGCCTTCACAGAGCGCCGCGCCCTGATGCGGACAGCGGTTCAGAAGGCCGAAGAACTCGCCCTTGATGTTGAAGATCGCGATCGGGCGTTCATCGATGGTGAGGAATTTGCGCGTGCCCGGCGGCAGCTCGTCCACCGGGGCAATGACATGTCGCGTCATTTTATTTTTTCACGCATGATCTTGTTCGGAAAACCGGCTCCCACTTTTCCGGATCATGCTATGAAACGCCATACAGCTTCCGCGCGTTGCCGAGGTAAAACGCGTCGCGGTTGGCGTCGGAAACACCGGGCGGCAGCACCCGCGACGGGTCGTCATAATCCCAATGCGGATAATCGGTCGCGAACAGCAATTTGTCCCAGCCGATCCAGTCGATCAATTCGATCAGATGATCGCGCCGCTCAGGATCTTCCATCGGCTGCGTGGTCCACCAGATGTGGTCGCTTATATATTCCGACGGTTTGCGCTTGAGGTGCGGCACCTCGCTGTGCAGCCGCTCGAAAGTCTTGTCGAGCCGCCACGCCAGTGACGGCGCCCAGCCGAAACCGGCCTCGATCATGATCATCTTGAGCGCCGGATGGCGCTCGAACACGCCTTCCAGCACGAGGCTTGCCAGCACGGTCTGCTGACACTGCGAGTGGCCGACCATTTCCTCGATGTAAAAACTCGGCCAGCCGGAGGCGGTGATCGGATTGCCGCCAAAGCCGAAGGCGTGGATGCCTACGGGCAATCCCGCCTCCTCCGCGGCCTGATAGATCGGCCAGTAGCGGCGCTGGCCAAGCGGCTCGACATTGCGGCTCAAGAGCAGCACCTGCACGAAATTCTTGTCCCCTGCGCGCTTCCTGATTTCGGCGGCGGCCGACGGGCCGTCCTCATTGGCGGCGACGATAGAGCCTTTCAGGCGCGAATCTTTGCTGGTCCATTTCTCGATCTGCCAGTCGTTGACCGCCGAGCAGATCGCGGCGGCAAGATCATGATTGCGGATGCCCTGCCCGGTGGCGAGCGGGTTGAGCACGCCAAGCACGACATTGTTCGGGTCGAGGTGCTGCTTCTGCATGAACGACAGCGAGGAGCCCTGCGGACCGCCCTCCGGCGGATAGGCGTCGCGGCGCGACGCGTTCGGCTGCGCCTTCGGATAGGGCGGGCCTTCCATCATGCCGTGGTAGGGACGCTTGTCGTAGCTCTCGAGATGCGCGTGCCAGCGTTTGGCGAGATAGGGATAAAGCTCGGTCTTGGTCGCGCGCGCCGGATGGATGTCGCAATCGGCGATCGCGGTCTTGGCCCCGGTCTTAGCGCCCGTCTTGGCCTGAACGGATGCGGCCTCTTCCGGGCGATCGCGGAACTGGATGTTCATGGCGCCTCCTTGATCACGGATTGCTTCAGCCGGCCGTAGGTCGCGAGCGGATTGTCGATCATGATCTTGCGCACGAGATCGCTCGATAATCCTTCCGGCAGAGCGTTATCGCCTTCGAACTGCCAGTGCGGATAGTCGGTTGAGAATAAGAGCAATTCGTCCGACTGCATATGGTCAAACAGGCGATTTAACGTCTCGGGATCGGCCGGAGCGTCGATCGGCTGCAGCGAAAAGCGGATATTGCTGCGCACAATTTCGAGCGGCGCGCGGTCGACCCACGGCGTCTCCATGCGGATGCCGCGCCAGAACTTGTGCAGCCGCCACAGAAAAGGCGGCAGCCAGGTGAAGCCACTTTCCAGCATCACCATTTTCAAGGTCGGATGGCGCGCGAACACGCCTTCGACGATCAGGCTGGTCAGTTGGGTCTGGAATGCCGTCGCCTGCGCAACGTAATCCTCGATATGGTAGGAGCCCCAGCCAACGGAAGTCGGCGGGTTGTGATAATTGCTGCCGGCGTGAATGCCTATGGCCAAGCCATGCCGTTCGGCCGCGGCATAGATCGGCCAGTAGACACGCTTGCCCAGGGGCATGTCGCCCATGACCAGCATGAGCACCTGGACGAAGCGCTTGTCGCAAGCGCAGCGCTCGATCTCGGCGACCGATTTCTCGACGCTCTGGGTGGGGATCACGATCGAGCCGCGCAAGCGTTCGTCCTTGTCGAACCATTCATTGGCGAGCCAGTCGTTCAGGGCGCGGCAGAACGCGTCCGCCATGTCCTCCGAAAACACCATCTGCACGCCATAGAGCGGATTGCAGATTCCGTAACTTACCTTGAAAGGATCAAGCGCCTGCCTCCTTATGTCCTCGAGGCTCGACCCCGGCTTGCCCTGCGACGGCCGCCAGTCCGGCCGCGCGGTGATCGGCGAATTCGAAGGGTAGGATTGCGACACCAGGTCGGTCATGCCTCGCGTGGTCACCTGGTCGCGCCAGTAATCGTTCAGATAGGGCAGCAAGCTCGTCAGGTGGGGAACGGCCGGATGCAGGTCGCAATCCACGCCGCCTGCGATCGGTGAGGTCATGAGGCTTCCTTAGAGGTTTCCTTGGGCGTTTCCTCTTCGGGGTGCTTGGCCGCGCCGCCGCCCTGCATGCATTCAAGCAGGCCCATCTCCAGCCCGCAACTCGGCAAGCCATGCATTCCTGTGCTAGGAATCCTTACGAAATCGACGCTGGGGAGGCATTTCATGATCCGGACGGCTATTGCTGTTGCCGCAGCTTCGATGTGGCTGGCGGCAAACGCCTTCGCGCAGCAACAACCTCCAGCCGCTCCCCCGCCGGCCGATTTCTCAGAGGTGGAGATCAAGACCACCGACCTCGGCGACAACGTCCACGTGCTGGAGGGCCGGGGCGGAAACATCACCGTTGCAGTTGCGAAAGACGGCATCATCATGGTGGACGGCGAGTTCGCGGCCCTCCACGACAAGATCAAAGCCGCGATCGCGGCGATCTCCGGCGTTCCGATCAGATATCTGATCAACACCCATTTCCATCCCGAACATACCGGCGGCAACGCGCCGTTCGCCAAGGACGGCGTCATTGTCGTCGCCGAGGTCAATGTCAAGAAAAGGCTCGCGACTGGTACGACCAACGGGCTGACTGGCGAGAAAGCGCCGCCTGCGCCGCAAGACGCGCTGCCATCAAAAACCTACACCGGCGCTTTCAAGCTCCGCCTCCAGGGTCGCGTCGCCGACCTCAAGCACGTCCCCAACGCCCATACCGACGGTGACACCTATGTCTGGTTCAAGACCGCGAACGTGCTGTCGACCGGCGATACTTTCACCAACCGCCGTTATCCCAATATCGACTTTGCCAATGGCGGCAACATCAAGGGCATGATCGCCGCGACCGACGTCTATCTGAAGATCGTCAACGACAAGAGCCGGATCGTGCCCGGCCACGGCCCGATCGTGGACAAGGCGGCGCTGACGCAATACCGCACCATGCTGGTCACCGCGCATGACCGCATGGAGAAATTGGTCAGGGAGGGTAAAAGCGAAGACGAGGTGGTGGCGGCCAAACCGTTCGCCGACCTCGATGCCAAATGGGCGCCGACGGAACTCGCCAGCACCAATTTCATCCGCGTGGTCTATCACTCGCTGGCCGACAAGGGCGAGGCAAAGAAGACGCTGCTGAAACGAATCCTGCACCGGAGTTGACGTAAGATGAAAGAGCTCGTCACCATCGCCGAACAGATCGCGGCAAAACTGATCGAGCGGCGCGAGAGCATCGCGGTCGCGGAATCCTCGACCGGCGGGCTGATCTCGGCGGCGCTGCTGGCGGTGCCGGGCGCATCCGCTTATTTCTTAGGTTCTGCCGTGGTCTATACCCGCGACGCGCGACGGATCCTGATGGACATCCCGGATGAGGCGATGAAGGGAATCCGCTCGGCCTCGGAAGTCTATGCGCAATTGCTGGCGAACCAGATCCGCCGGCGTTTTTCGAGCCATTGGGGCCTGTCGGAGACCGGCGCCACGGGGCCTGTCGGCAATCGCTATGGCGACGCGGCCGGTCATAGCTGCATGGCGGTTGCGGGCGCGGAGACCGCTGTTGTCACGCTGGAGACCGGCAGCAATGACCGGCAGGCCAACATGCAGGTGTTCGCGGCGACCGCGCTGAAGCTGCTGTTGCAGAATTTGTCGCGGTGATTGTGCGTTGGGATCGTCGTCCCGGCGAACGCCGGGACCCATACGCCGCGGCGCTTGTTTTAGCAGGCGCTGTCCGACGACTCTCGCGCAACAACTAAATCCTGTGGTTATGGGTCCCCGCCTGCGCGGGGACGACGGGGAGGGAGAAAAAGCATGTCCGATGCCAATCGTGATCTTGTAAATCTTATGATTGAAGAAATTCAGAACAGGAAGAATATCGAGCTGATCGACAAGATCTTTTCCGAGGATTTCCTAAATCACACGCCCTTGCATGGTATTGCTAATGACCGTAGCGGGATGCGTCATCTGTTTTCGATGACCCACATTGCATTTCCGGATGGAGTTCTGGTCGTTGAAGATCAAGTATCGAGCGAAAACAAAGTCTGGACCCGGAAATCATTTTCCGGAACTCACACAGGTCCGCTCAGAGGCAGAGCCGCTACTGGAAACAAAGTTACTTATGAAGTTTTTGACATCCTCAAAATACAAGATGGCAAAATAGCTGAACACTGGGGCTCAGTTGATCAATTATCAATATTGCGGCAACTAGATGCCATTAAGCGTTAGCCGTTCCATCGAGGCCCAACCGCCATCTCTCGGTGGGTTTTAACGGCGGATTACGCTGACGCTCATGAGCAACGTCATTCCGGGGCGATGCCAACGGGTCGCGCGAATGCGCGCCCGATGACAGGCTCCGCGAGGCAATTTAGACTCCGTCATTCCGGGATGGTGCGCTAGCACCAGACC
>JBATYU010001040.1:0-2353 GCA_049674245.1 Bradyrhizobium sp.
GACGCGTCGCCGCCGTGATCGACGAGCGCAGCTTTCGCCTCGAGGATGGCCGCGAGGTCCGTCGCGCCGGCATCGAACCGGTCTCGCTGGCGACGACCAGGAAGGATCGCGCCGCGGCGCTGGCGGCTCTTGTCGCCGGCCACGATGTGACGTTGCACGGCCGGGATGACGCACCCGACCGCTATGGCCGGCAAGTGGCCTTCGTATATCTGGCGGGCACCGAAACGCTGGTGCAAGCCGAGCTCTTGCGGCAAGGCGAGGCGCTGGGTTCCGCTGATGCGACCGACAAGGACTGCGCCATGACCCTGGCCGCCGCCGAGGCGGAAGCGCGGCAGGCCAAACGGGTAACCTGGGCCGATGCCATGGTCATAAAAAACGCGGAAAGTTCAGACGATATTCTGGCTGGGATCGGGCGGTTTAGGTTGGTCGAGGGCAAGGTTTTGTCCGTACGGCAGGCCGGGGCGACAACTTATCTCAATTTTGGGCGGAACTGGACACGGGACTTTGCTGTGACTATTTCAAGGCGCATGATGCCGGCGATAGAAGCTGCCGGGCTCAACCTCAAGTCCCTAGAGAACAAGCGGATTCGGGTCCGTGGCTTTGTCGAGGCGCGCGGCGGCCCGCGAATCGAAGTGCTCCAGGTGGGGCAGATTGAAGTGCTGGGCATGAACTAGCGCGAGAAACGCGCGCATTTTCAAGAGTAGCCGAAGTGGATTGGTTGGTGGGACGGCGTAAATGGGGAACGAGCCGCCGCCTTTGGGCCGCGCCCGGGGCCTTGTGCCTTGCGCTCGCACTCGCCGCCTGCGGCGACATGGGCCGTTTTCAGACCGCCGCGCCGCAGGCCACCCCGGCCAAGCCGATCCGCACGATCGCGCAAACTCCCGCCGCCGAGCGCGAGCATGAGCGCATTCTTTCCTCCTATGGTGGCGCCTATGACGATCCGAAACTGGAAGCGCTGATCGGCAAGACCGTCGACCGGCTGGTCGCCGCCTCCGAGCGACCCGACCAGGCCTACAAGGTGACGATCCTCAATTCCGGCGCCGTGAACGCGTTCGCGTTGCCGACCGGCCAGCTCTACGTCACGCGCGGCCTCATCGCGCTTGCCAGCGACACCTCGGAATTATCCTCGGTGCTCTCCCACGAGATGGCGCATGTGCTGGCAAAGCACGCCTCGATCCGGGAGGACCAGGCGAAGCAGGCCGCGATCGTGGCGCGGGTCATGACCGACGTGAGTAGTGATCCCGATCTCACCGCCTTTGCGCTCGCCAAGTCGAAATTGACGATGGCAAGCTTTTCCCGCACCCAGGAGTTCGAGGCTGACGATATCGGCGTCGGCATTTCGGCGCGCGCGCATTTCGATCCGTATGGCGCGGCGCGTTTCCTGACCTCGATGGAACGCAATGCCGAGATGAAGGCTGCCAAGACCTCGCTCGATCCGCGGGCGCAGGACTTTTTGTCGTCGCATCCGGCGACGCCCGAACGCGTGCAGCGGGCGCAGGCCACCGCGCGGCAATACACCTCGCCGGACGGCGGCGAGCGCGATCGCGAGGACTATCTCGGGGCGATCGACAACATCGTCTATGGCGAGGACCCGAGCGAAGGGTTCGTGCGCGCCCGGCGTTTCCTGCATCCGAAACTCGGATTCGCCTTCCAGGCGCCCGAAACCTTCACGCTGGACAATACCGCGCAGGCCGTGATCGGCGTGCGCCAGGACGGCGCGCAGGCGATGCGCTTCGACGTGGTGCGGGTGCCGGCGGAACAGTCGCTCGGCGACTATCTCAATTCCGGCTGGATGGAAAATGTCGACAAGGCCTCGACCGAAGACCTGACCATCAACGGTTTTCCGGCGGCCTCCGCCACCGCCCATGGCGATCAATGGCAGTTCAAGATCTATGCGCTGCGCTTCGGCAGCGACGTCTACCGTTTCATTTTTGCGTGCCGCCAAAGGAACACCGAGAGCGAACGCAACGCGCGCGAGACCGTCAATTCATTTCGCCGCCTGACGCTCGAGGAAATCCAGGCCGCGCGGCCGCTGCGCATCAAGGTCATCACCGTGCAGCCGGGCGATACGGTGGAATCGCTGGCACATCGTATGTCCGGCGTCGACCGTCCGACCGACCGCTTCCGCGTCCTCAACGGCCTCGATACCCGCGCCCAGGTCAAGGTGCGCGACCGCGTCAAGATCGTGGTCGATTGACGGCGACTTGTCCGCCGTAGCTCGAAGAGCGAAGGCGGAAGCGTGTCATCTCGGGGCGGCCGCCCCCCATCGTCGTCATTCCGGGATGCGCCACTTGGCGCAGGCCCGGACTCCATACTCCCGATCGTGGTTATGGATTCCGGGCGCTCGTTTCAC
>JBATYU010001041.1:0-1881 GCA_049674245.1 Bradyrhizobium sp.
CGCTCCGGATGTACAGCATGAATCGTGTCCGGCGAGATGTCATAAGAAACGGGCCTGGGTTCGCGGCACATACCGTCTGACGCGGATCAGGACATCGATCCTACGCGCTGCGCTTCATTCTGGTCGACTTGCGCATCGATGAGCCCAGCTCCAGTCGCTTAGCTTCGGCTTCGAGGTCTTTGGCCATGCGCAATCGGGTCTCCCAAATCGCCGGGTCTCCGGCTCGCTCGGCGAATTCCCGATACTAGGCGGCCAGTTCCCGCAACCTGTCTGGATTCCGAGGGTCGGACTCTATCATTTCAACCTCGATCTCAGAAGCGTGAATTCGCCAGTCGCGAATGCGCTCGAGCCGAGCGAAGCGTTTTTTCGCCGCCTCGATCGCTCGCGCGCGCGTATGCGCGCACCGGATCACGACTGCGCGCTGACAAATTCTGTAGGCCGTCCGGTTTCTTGCGAACTGGTTCATGAAGCAGACGCGATAACTCGCCATGGCTCCCTCCGAATTCTTGTCAGTCACCCTTTACTTGCCGGGAACCCAATGCCCCTCCCACCGATGACGTCCGTAGTGGTACTGCCACTCGTAATGCCTGCCATCAGCGGTGGTGGTGGCGGCATTCACACCATTTTTGGCCCAATCTATCGCCGTCGTTGGTCAACCGCGTGTCGAAGGGGCCAAACCGGTTCGCCATAGCGAGCGAGAGGTTAGCGGCAGACGCAACTCCAGAGCTGTGGATGCGAGCCATAACGTTTCCCTTTCGGACCTCACTAGGTTGACGCAGGCATGGTTCCAGCCGGTCGACCCGGCTGCGGCGATCCGGCGAACAGCGCCTACCGCCCATGGCAGTCGGCAGATCGACGCCCGCCACGCCTACAAGACCGTCACTGCGTCTGCTTTATTCGAATTTTGGCGACCCCGAGTTCGATATCGCCGATCGCGGGCTCGCCACGAGGTGCCAATGGACATCGTTGGTCAAGACTGCGAGCTGCCATTCGTTTGCCGATCATACTCGGCCTGGAAGCGGCGCAATGCGGCGGGGTTGACGTCCGACACAGCCCAGAAGGTCATTCCGGAGCATGTCCAATGCAGAAGGTTGAAGCCCTCGCGGGTCGCAGGTGCGGGCCCGCTGTCGTCAGCATCCACAACCGGCCAGATGAAGAGATTGATGACATGCTGATCGTGCTTGAAAACCAAAGCACCGACGACATGGTTGTGTATGTAATCGAGCCGACCGCCGATCAGCGGAAAGCCCTGCGACGCCAGGTCGACTACCGGCGGCGAGGCATCAAGCTTGCCGTTGAACCAGGGCTTGACCGTGTGCTGGTCCGACGTCGTCACATCCGTGAGATGGCTTGCCAACAACGATCGCACATGCCCTGAGATCAGCTCCTGCTGAATTGCTTGTTCGCGGGGGATCGCGACGACAAACAACAGACTTGCTGCCAAGGCCAATGACACGCTCGTGCCCATCCAACCGGTGACCGCTCCCCGCCACCACGGAGCCCGGCCCGGCACGTTTGTTTGCAACTGGATTGCGGTGATGACCCGCGCGCGAAGGTCGTGCGACGCGCGGTATCTCGGCTCTGATCGGCGAATTGCCGCCCTAAGCGCGCCCTGCCTCCGGTACTCGACCGTACAGTCTTGGCAGGCCTGCATGTGGGTTTCGACGCGGACGGCGTCTGCTGAATCAAGCTCGTGGTCCAGCATGCCATGGAGCAAGACCCTCATTTCAGCACAACTCATGGGTTGCGCGCCTCTCTTGGGATTTTCTCCACGCCCCCTCTAACGGCCGCCCTGCCAGCGTGAGCCGCGACGTCAGCCTCCCAACCGGCAAGCTCCACGATCCGTGGATAGAAAAGGACCGGCAGCTCTCCGAGCGCCAA
>JBATYU010001042.1:0-18747 GCA_049674245.1 Bradyrhizobium sp.
GGCGAAGGCGGCGGCAGCCTTGGCGCCACCGGTTTCGCGCTCGCGCAGCCAGGCCGGCACCAGCGCCGCATTCAGCGCGCCTTCCGTCAATAATCGCCTGACGACGTTGACGAGCTGGAATGCGGCCAGAAACGCGTCCGCGACCGGGCCTGTCCCGAGCAGCGCCGCGATCATGGAGTCGCGGGCAAATCCAAGCAGCCGCGAGGCCAGCGTGCCCGTGGATACCGTGAGGAAAGAGCGGATCATCGGGCTTCTATAGCAGCGTTGCCTGTGATAGGCCGCAGACTTTCGAAAATCGCCGTAAACAGGATTTGATGAATGGCTGAAGCAAAATACGACGTTCTCGGGATCGGCAATGCGATTTTCGACGTGCTGGTCAAGACCGACGAAAAATTTCTTAGCCGTCACGGCATGACCAAGGGCGGCATGTCGCTGATCGACGAGGCGCGCGCCGCATCGATCTATCGCGACATGGGTCCGGCGACCGAAATGTCCGGCGGCTCGGCCGCCAACACCATTGTCGGGATCGCCGGGTTCGGCGCCCGGGCGGCCTATGTCGGCAAGGTCAAGGACGATCAGATCGGGCGGCTTTATACGCATGATATCCGCGCCGCCGGCGTCGCGTTCGATACCAGCCCCGCTTCCGGCGGGCCCGCGACCGGTTGCTCCTACATTCTGGTGACGGATGACGGCGAGCGCACGATGAATACCTATCTCGGCGCGGCGCAGGAGCTGACGGCTGACGATATCGATGCCGACGAGGTCGCGGGTGCGAAGATCGTCTATCTCGAAGGCTATTTGTGGGACCCCAAAAGCGCCAAGGAAGCCTTCGTCAAGGCGGCAACCATCGCGCACGGCGCTGGCCGGGAGGTTGCGTTGACACTGTCCGATGCGTTTTGCGTCGACCGCTATCGTGACGAGTTCCTGGAGTTGATGCGGAAGCGCACGGTCGATCTGGTGTTCGCCAACGAGGCTGAATTGCACTCGCTGTATCAGACCTCCGATTTCGACACCGCGCTGAGGGAATTGCGCAAGGACACCAAACTCGGTGTCGTCACCCGCAGCGAGAAGGGCTGCATCGTGGTGTCAGACGATGGCGTCGTCGCGGTGCCCGCGTTTGCGATCGATAGGCTCGTGGACACCACCGGCGCCGGCGATCTGTTCGCTGCGGGATTTCTTGTCGGTCTGGTGCGCAACGCCGGATATGAGAATGCTGGACGGCTGGGCGCGCTCGCCGCAGCCGAGGTGATCCAGCACATCGGCGCGCGGCCGCAGGTATCGCTGAAGGAGCTGGCGAACAAGAATGGGCTGCCGGTGTAGGGCTTGTTCGTTCCTTCTCCCCGCGAAGCGCGGGGAGAAGGAAAAAAGAAGTTACGCCGCCTTTTGGCCGGCCGCGTCGAGGCCGGCATAGACGCCGCGCTCGAAGCCCGCAAACGCCTCCAGGCATATCTTGTCCGCGAATGGCAAGAGCTGCATCAGGATCACGCCGCTAACGTCGCGCGAGGGATCGATCCAGAAATAGGTGTTGGCAAGGCCGGCCCAGGCGAGGCTGCCGGGGCTGCGGCCCTCCGGCGTCTTCGCGGTGTTGATCAGGAAAGAGAGCCCCCATTTCTTCACCATGTCCGGATAGAGATCGACATCGTTGGTCACGCTCGGCACCGCCGAAACCATCTTGGTCATGTTGATCTCGCCGATGTGGTTTTGCCCCATCATCGCGACCGTCTCGGGTTTCAGCACCTGGTTGCCGTTGCCTTTTCCCTTGTTGAGGATCATCTGGGTGAACTTGATGTAGTCACCGGCGGTGCCGTAGAGGCCGCCGCCACCCATGTGGAATTCCGGATCCTGCTCGAGTTCGAACGGGATCGGCGCCAGCGATCCATCCGGCCCACGCGCGTGCATGCCGACGAGGCGCTTGCGTTGCGATTCGCCGAGTTTGAACCCGGTATCGGACATGCCGAGCGGCGTAAACAGATGATCGCGCAAATAGGCGTCAAGCCGCTTGCCGCTCACTGCCTCAATGGCCTTGCCGACGAAATCGATATTGGTGCCGTATTCCCAGCGCGTGCCGGGGTCGGACATGATCGGCGTCTTCAGCGCGTCGTTCCTGCAGGTGGTGATACCGGGCGTTCCGGTCTTCTCCAGATACTTCACCATGTCGCCGTTCCACATGTCGTAGCAGAAGCCGGCGGTGTGGGTCATGAGATGGCGAAGCGTAATCGGATTCCTCGCTGGCCGTAATTTTGGTTCGCCCTCGGCGTCAAAACCTTCGAGCACCTGTGGTGAAGCGAGATCGGGTAATAGCTTGCCGATCGGCGCCTCGAGCGCGAGCTTGCCCTGCTCGACCAGTTGCATCGCGCCCGCGGTCGTGATCGCTTTGGTCATCGAGGCAATCCAGAACACACTATCGGCCGTCATGGCATCGGGCTTCGACAGGTCGCGTTTGCCGAACGCGCCCTGGTAGATCACCTCTTTGCTGCTTGCGGCGATGGCGACGACGCCGGGAATCTCGTTGGCATCGCTTTTCTGACGCAGAATCTGATCGATCTGAGCTTGGCTTTGCATGGGGCGCCTCCCGGTTGTTTTTTATGAAAGTGGCGCGATCTTCCTCCCGGCGGTTCGGCATCGCAAGCGCGTGTTCGAGGGAAGCTTTCCGGTCGCGATCTCGTGATGGTGGTCGGGAAAAGCGATACAGAACTGCAACACCCTGCCACAATTTGCGGTGAATTGTGGCCTATGTCCGTGACCCTACGGAACCGGGTCGATATGCTATCCTGCGATAGGGTGTTGAACCATTTTTTCCAGTAAGGCTTTCAGAACACGGTCGAATCGGCGTTGCCCGACCGATCGTTTGATTCAAATATTTTGCGGCCAATGACGCCGCGAGGGGTCGACAATGATTTCAACATGGAGCGAATGGAAGCGGTACCCCCGCGCCGGCCGCGGGGAAAATATTGAGGCGCCGATCTCGCCCGGCATCTATGAGGTTCGCTTTGTCGGCTCGGGTGCGCTGCACTCGTTCGGCGCGGTCGACAACGTGGCGCAAGCCCTGTCGCAACTCGCGGTCAGTTCCAAGTCGTGGTTCGGGCGTCGCGAGCCCGAAGGGATGCCGGATCTCGAATACCGCACTTGCGCCACCTCGTCCAAGGCCGCCGCCAAGGCCGCCGCCGAGCGTATGATCGGCCGCCGCGAAACCTATATGAGCGGCGCGGCCTGATTTGAGACTGTCATTCCGGGGCGATGCCAACGGGTGGCGCGAATGCGCGCCCGATGACAGGCTCCGCATCGAGCCCGGAATGACGAACCCCTCGAAATTGCTCGGAGCAGCCGGTCGTTTGCGGCCGGTGTAATGCGTCGCGTTTGGGCCTATACTCGGATCAATATCCAAAAAATCCGAGGAGCAACGCCATGACCCCGACCGCTGCCGCACGCGCTTCGCACCCCTCCACGCCCTCGCTGCGCGACCGTCTGAAGGACGTCTCGCTGTTGCGCGACCGCTGCTACATCGACGGCGCCTGGGTCGGTACGCCGTCGCGTCCCGTCACCAATCCGGTCAATGGCGTCGAGCTTGCGAAAATACCGGTCATGAGCACGGCGGAAGCAACGCAAGCGGTGGAAGCCGCCGAGCGCGCGTTTCCGGCCTGGGCGAAGCTCACCGCCAAGCAGCGTTCGAACATTTTGCGCAAATGGTTCGAGCTGATCGCCGCCAACCGCGAAGACCTGGCGCTGATCCTGACCTCCGAGCAGGGCAAGCCGCTCACCGAAGCGCTCGGCGAGGTCGATATCGGCGGCGCCTATGTCGAGTTCTTCGCCGAGGAGGCCCGCCGCGTCTATGGCGAGACCATTCCGAGCCAGCGGGCCGATGCGCGCCTGCTTGCGATCAAGCAGCCGATCGGCGTTTGCGGCGCGATCACGCCGTGGAATTTTCCGAATTCGATGATCACCCGAAAGGTGTCGCCGGCGCTCGCCGCCGGCTGCACCGTGGTGCTGAAGCCCGCTAATGAGACGCCGCTGTCCGCGCTCGCACTGGCCGCGCTGGCCGAGAAAGCCGGCGTGCCGAAGGGCGTATTCAATATCATCACCGGCAATTCGTCTGATATCGGCAAGGTGCTTTGTGCGCACCCCGCGGTGCGATTTGTCGGTTTCACGGGATCCACCGAGGTCGGCAAGATTCTTTATCAGCAGGCGTCCGTGGGCGTGAAGAAACTCGGGCTGGAGCTTGGCGGCAACGCGCCGTTTGTGGTGTTCGACGACGCCGATATCGACGCCGCGGTCGATGGCGCGATGGTCTCGAAGTATCGCAACATGGGCCAGACCTGCGTCTGCGCCAACCGCCTCTACGCCCAGGACAAGATCTACGACCAGTTCGTCGAAAAGCTCTCCAAGAAGGTCGCGGCGATGAAGATCGGCGACGGCACCGAGCAAGGTGTCACGCAGGGCCCGTTGATCAACATGGATGCGGTTCTCAAGGTCGAAAAGCACATCGCCGATGCGATCAAGGGTGGCGCCAAGGTCGTCACCGGCGGCAAACGTCATTCGCTCGGCGGTACCTTCTTCGAGCCGACGGTGCTTGCCAATGTCAAGCCGGACGCGCTGGTGGCGCACGAAGAAACCTTTGGGCCTTTGGCGCCGGTGTTCCGCTTCAAGGACGAGGCCGAGGTGATCGCGATGTGCAACAACTCGCCATTCGGGCTCGCGTCATATTTCTACTCGCGCGATCTCGGCCGGGTGTGGCGGGTCGCCGAAGCGCTGGAGTCGGGCATGGTCGGCGTCAACACCGGCCTGATCACCACCGAAGTGGCGCCGTTCGGCGGGGTCAAGGAAAGCGGTCTTGGCCGCGAAGGCTCGCATCACGGCATGGAAGAATATGTCGAGATCAAATACGTGATGATGGCGGGGGTTTGAAGGCGCAACCCCAACAGACCGTAGGGTGGGCAAAGCGAAGCGAGCCCACCATTCAATGCAATGGCGTCGCTCAACTTCTAAAATGGCGGGCACGGCGCGAAGAGCACCTTTGCCCACCCTACGGCTCCTCGCTCGAATTGGTGCGTGCTCGGGCGTGCCGCGCCGATTTCCTCAGGCCTTCTCGCCGAACGCGCCATGACGGCCGACCCCGGAAGCAAAGAGCGTTGCGCCCGACAGCGTCTCGCCGGAGGCGATCACGTCCAGCCCGCCACGCATTTCGTTGGCGATCGCATCTTCCTCTTCAAGGTCCCATTGCCGCAAGGCCGATAGCCGGTCCGCACGCAGGCAGGTTTGCGGAAAGCGCGCGATATCCTTGGCGAGCGCGATCGCATGCGCACGCGCTTCGCCTTTCGGCACCAGGCGATGGGCAAGTCCCATGTGCAGCGCCTCGGGGCCGCCGACCGGCCGGCCGGTGAGGATCAGGTCGATCGCCTGCGAGTGTCCGATCAGCCGCGGCAGCCGGATCGTGCCAAGATCGATCAGGGGAACGCCGAAGCGGCGGCAGAAGATGCCAAAGGTGGCGTCCTCGGCGACGACGCGCATATCGGCCCATAGCGCCAGTTCCATGCCGCCGGCCACCGCAAAACCTTCGACCGCGGCGATCACCGGTTTTGATAGAAGCAGGCGGCTCGGCCCCATCGGCGCGATCGAGTTGTGTCCGCCGACCTCGCGCTTCTTTTCGGGATCGCCAGACGCCACCGCCTTCAGATCGGCGCCCGCGCAGAAATAGCCGCCGGTGCCGGTAAACACCGCAACCGAAGCGTCCTGGTCGGCATCGAAGGCGCGAAACGCATCGAACAGTTTTCGCGCGGTGGCGCCATCGACGGCGTTACGGCAATGCGGACGATTGATGGAAACGATGGTGATGGGTCCATCGCGCTCGATCAGCACGGAATCGGTGTCGGTCATGTCAGGCAGCCTCCCGTTTTTGTTGAGAGCGAGCCTATCGCCTTCAATCATTCAATTCCATCGCGAACGAAGGCGACCCGGATTGTCGGATCGCCGATCACCTCATGAGCGTCTTCGAAACGAACCCGCCGGGTGATGACGTGCTCCGGGTGGAAATGACCGGCGGCGACATGGGCGACGCAATCAGGCATTTCGGCGCGCACATTGACCCGCCCGACCCGCAGCGTGATGCCGACGCCATACATATGCCGCAGCGGCACCGGCGTGGTCTCGGCGAAATCGCCATACATGCGCTGGCAAATGCCATTCGGCTCGACGGAGCGGACCGCCAGCAGGATGCTGGTGTCGGTCGCGGCGGCATCGACCACGATCGGG
Source organism: Bradyrhizobium sp. (assembly GCA_049674245.1). Lineage (GTDB taxonomy): Bacteria > Pseudomonadota > Alphaproteobacteria > Rhizobiales > Xanthobacteraceae > Bradyrhizobium. The sequence continues at coordinate 6,247 of JBATYU010001042.1, forward strand.
AACTGTCCGATTGGATCCATCGCCAGACCTTTTGGCGCCTCATAAACCTCGGCGCCGAGTGATTTTGCTTTCGCCAGTCGCTGCGGGTTGTCGTCGATATAGACGACGCGGCGCGCGCCCCGGCTCAGCGCGGCCTGAACGGCAAACATGCTGAGCGATTGGCCAAATCCGCCGATCACCAGGACCTCGGCGCCGGGGCGCTCTCGCAGCCGATGGGCCATGCCGCTGAAGCCGTCCGTTGCTCCATCGGCAAGCCCCGCGGTCTGCGACAGCGCGTGGCCTGCGGGCTGCTTGACCAGCATATGATCGGCAAACGGCACGCGGATCAGATCGGACAGCGCCCCGCCATATTCGACGCCACAGACCGGCTTCAAGCCATAGGACGAACGAAAAGGGACGGAGGTGCAGGCGTTGGTATGGCCGCGCCGGCAGCGTTCGCACTCGCCGCAACTGATCTGGAACGGCACGATAACGAGATCGCCGGGCGTGAAGTTTTTCACGCCATCGCCCACTTCGGTAACGACGCCGGCGGTCTCGTGCCCGAGCGCGAAGGGGCCGGGCAGGCCCGACTTGCCGCCGGCGATGATCAGATCGAGGTCGCAGCGCGTCACCGCGAGCGGCTGCACCAAGGCATCGCGGTTGTCCTGCAATTTCGGCTCCGGAACGTCCCACCACTCGATAGTGTTGCCGCCGACGTAGGTCAATTGCCGCATCGCGTGTCTCCGTCTTGACGGAGACTGCAAGACCCTGATGCCGCGGACAAAAGGTTTGTCTTCAACCGCGGTGAAGACAATTCACCCGTCGGCGCGGATCGGGTTAGACGATTTTCAGGTCAGCGCCGGTAACGCGGCGATAGGCTTCGAGATAGCGCTTACTCGTGGCATCGACCACGCTGGCCGGCAGCGGCGGCGGTGGTGCATCGACGTTCCAGCGGCCGGCGCGGCGCTCGGCGTCGAGATAGTCGCGCAGCGGCTGCTTGTCGAAGCTCGGCTGCGGCTGGCCGGGCTGGTAAACATCCGCCGCCCAGAACCGCGAGCTGTCGGGGGTCATCACCTCGTCAATCAGGATGATACGCCCGGCTGTGTCGCGGCCGAATTCGAATTTGGTATCGGCGATGATGATGCCTTGCTTGCGGCTGATTGTCCCGCCGAGCGCATAGACCGCGCGCGCCATGCCCTCCAGCTCGTGCGCCACCTCGTGGCCCACGATTTCGCGCATGCGCGCGACCGTGATGTTCTCGTCATGGCCGGTCTCGGCCTTGGTCGCCGGGCTGAAGATCGCCGGGACCAGCTTTGCGCTTTCGGTAAGGCCGGGCGCGAGCTTCTCGCCGGCGAGCGTCCCCTGGGCTGCGTATTCCTTCCAGGCCGAGCCGGAGATATAGCCACGGATCACGCATTCGATCGGGAAAACTGTGGTGCGACGGCACAGCATGGCGCGGCCGAGAATATCGTCGCGATGGTCCTTCAGCGCCGGGACTTGGCTGATGATCTCGTCCGCGTCGGCGCTGATCATGTGATGCGGCACCACGCCCTCGAGCAAGTTGAACCAGAAGGCGCTGATCTGGGTCAACACCGCGCCCTTCATCGGGATGGTCTCGGCCATCACCACGTCAAAAGCGCTGATGCGGTCGGTGGTCAAGAGCAGCACCCGATCATCGCCGACAGCGTAGATATCGCGGACCTTGCCGCGCCCGATTTTTGGCAACGGCAAATCGCTGGCAAGCATCGTATTCATTTTGGCCAGGCTTCCAGAGCAATGCGCTCGCGCATGGAGCGCAAGTGGCAAGAAGGAACAGGAGATAGCCTACTCCGGCAGCGGAATGAACTCGTGTTCGTTGGGGACGTGCGCGAAACGGCCGGTTTTCCAGTCTTGCTTGGCCTGCTCGATCCGCTCCTTGCTTGAAGAGACGAAATTCCACCAGATGTGTCGCGGGCCTTCCAGCGCGTCGCCGCCGAGAAACATCATCCGCGTCGGCAGAACAGTCTTCACCGTGATGCGGTCGCCGGGCCGGAAGATCAGGAGCCGCGGGCCGTCATAACGATCGCCTGCGATCTCCACCTCGCCGTCGACGAGATAGATCGCGCGCTCTTCATGATCGGGGTCGAGCGGCACGCTCACTCCCGCATCGGCCGTTACCTCGGTATAGAACCACGGCGACACCATCGCGACTGGCGAGGTGATGCCGAACGACTGGCCTGCAATCACCCGCGCAGTAAAACCGCGCTCGGATATCATCGGCAGATCGCCCGCGGCGTAATGCTGGAATGTCGGCGCGACTTCTTCCGATCCGGCCGGCAGTGCGATCCAGCTTTGCAGGCCGAGCATCTTCTGGCCGTGCTTGCGTTGCAGGTCCGGCGTGCGCTCGGAATGGGCGATGCCGCGGCCGGCCGTCATCAGGTTCATGGCGCCGGGCTCGATCTCCTGGATGTTGCCCTCGCTGTCGCGGTGCATGATAGAGCCGTCGAACAGATAAGTGACGGTGGCAAGCCCGATATGCGGATGCGGCCGCACGTCCATGCCCTTGCCGGACATGAACTGCACGGGCCCAAAATGATCGAAGAAGATGAAAGGGCCGACCATCTGCCGCTTGCCATGCGGCAGCGCGCGGCGAACTTCAAAACCGTCGCCCAGATCGCGGGTGCGCGGCACGATGACGAGTTCCAGCGCATCGCAGGATTTCGGATCGCCAAGCACCGGATCGTTCGAGGGGAGCCAGCTCATGGGGAACTCCTTTATTTTGCTTGCCGCCAGCCGCCATCCCCGGGTGCCAGCCTGACGCTGCATCTGCGCCGTCGCCTTAGGCGAGCCTCGAAGGATGACATGGATGATGCGGCCATCCTCCGAGGCGCGCAAGAGTGCGCACCCCGCGATGACGCCAGGGCATGGGCCCTAGCGCAACTTCGTCGCTTGCGTTTCGCGCAACTAAGACGGTAAGCACCTTAACCCGAAAAGAACACAGAGGGCAGGATACCGTGATCGTTCCCCTCAAACCCGGCGTCATCCTGGCCCAGCCGGACGGTCCCGTCATCGAGACCGAGCGCCTGATCCTGCGGCGATGGCGCCATGCGGATATTGCGCCGAACACGGCGATGCTGTCCGATCCTCCCACCGCGCGATTCATCACCGCCGACGGAAAACCCGTCACCGAGGAGTTGGTCGGCTGGCGCAATGCGGCCATCATGGCCGGACATTGGGTGCTGCACGGCTTCGGCATGTTTGTGGTCGATGAAAAATCCACCGGAAAATTCGTCGGGCGGGTAGGCCCATGGTTTCCGCCGGGCTGGCCGGGCTTTGAGGTCGGCTGGGGCATTGCCGGCGAGTTTCGCGGCAACGGCTACGCGGTGGAAGCAGCACGGGCGTCGATTGATTGGGCTTTCGCGACGTTCCAGCTCAACCGGATCGTCCACTGCATCGACCGTGAGAATGTCGCCTCAAAGGCCGTGGCCCGGCGGCTCGGGGCCGAACGGCAAGGCGAGACCGATCTGTTCGGCCATGCCGCGGATGTGTGGGTGACGAGGCGCGAGGCCTGGGAGGCTGATTCGCAAAATTGAAATGGCAGCCGATCTCCCCTAGAATTGCTTCGAAGCCTAAGCCGTTTGATCGAGCAGATTCATGTCACTTGCCGTTCTCGATGTTGCGTTGCGTGCCGCCACCGTGGCTTTGCTGCTGGCGCTTGCGGCCTCGCTGTCGCGCGACTTTCGGAACGTCGTTGCCAGTCGGCTCGCGGTCGCCTTTGCGCTGGGATCCGCGATCCACGTCATCACCTTTGGCATCGGCGCCACATCGCCGGTAACGATCTGGCACGCGCCGTTGATCGCACTGTCGACCGGCAATGTCGTGGTGTTCTGGCTGTTCACGTGCGCGCTGTTTGACGAATCGTTCGCCTTGCGCTGGTGGCACGGGCTGATCTGGGCCGCAATCGTCGCCTTCAGCTTCGTCAATTGCTATTTGCTCGCCCCAGCCGGGAACGCGCGGCTTTCCATCGTCGCGGTCAATCTGCTTGCGCTAGGTTTCATCGGATTGGCGATCGCGCAGACCGTCGCCTCCTGGTCCGCCGACCTGGTCGAGGGCCGTCGCCGAGTCAGGGTTTTTATCGTCAGTGCGGCCGCGTTGTACGGCGGGGTGAATGCCGTCCTGCAAATCCTGGTCTCCGGCGACGAAACCGGTATCGCCAATCTAGCGAATGTGGCGTTGCTCGCCACGATTGTTGCCGCGATCTGCTACGTGATGATGCGTGTCGACGGCGCCGAGCTGTTTCCGGTCGCGGCGGCAACGGCGAGCGCGCCGAATCCGTCCGCCATCGCCGAAGCTGCAGATGTCGCTGCCGATCGAAAGCTGGTCGATGCGCTGCTGCGATCGATGGCGGATGAGCGCATCTACCGTCACGACAACATCACCATCGGCACACTGGCCGCAAGGCTCAAGACACCCGAATACAAATTGCGGCGGCTGATCAATCAGCAGCTCGGTTATCGCAACTTCAATGTCTTTCTCAACAACCACCGGATCGAGGAAGCCAAGGCCGCGCTCGCCGACCCCTCGCAGGCCGAAGTGCCCGTCATCACCATCGCGATGGATGCGGGCTTCCAGTCGCTCGGTCCGTTCAACCGCGCCTTCAAGGCGACCACGGGCGTGACTCCGACCGAATATCGCCGTCTCAACGCTCCGGCGGCTTGAGATGTAAATATCAGTATTTCCTTGGTGTTTCCGGAATCGGCGAGGCCGTTCCGGCTTTCGGCCAGTGCGATTTCCAAATCCGGCGAGCTTTAAGACGGCGCGTTCTGGTTCATGGCCGGCACATATTGCTGGAGCAAGCCATGAGCAAACGACGCCTGTTTCTGATCCTCGCAACCACCACGGCACTCGGCGCGCTGGCGCTGGCGGCCGCGCGTGCCCGCGATGTGCCGACAATCGCCACCGGCTTTGTCGCCAACGTCCTCTGCTCGGAGACGTTTGTCTCCGGTTTCGATCCCGAACGTGTTTTTGCCGAGACGATGCAGGCGATGCCGGGCACCGGCCTGATCACCTGGGCGATGGATTACAAGGTCGATCGGGTCCGAAAGGATGTCGCGGTGACGCTGCTCGGTCTGGGACGCAGCCGTGCGGTCTATCGCGAGGGTCTCGGTTGCTATCTCGACCGGGGACGCGCGGCAGCCGACATAGCGCTGCCGACGGACCAACCGCAGCCGGCATTGCTGCCCGACATCGCCGGACCATCGCTCGTGACGCCTGTCAACGTGCAGCTTGGCGCGGCGCTGGATCGCGCCTTCGCCGAACCCGCGGAGGCGCCATACCACCACACCAAGGCGGTCGTCGTGGTCAAGGACGGCCGTATCGTCGCCGAGCGTTACGCGGACAACGCTGGCATCGATACGCCGATCTACGGCTTCTCCGCGACAAAATCCGTGACCTCGGCCTTGATCGGCGTGCTGGTGCGCGAGGGAAAGCTCGCCCTCTATTCACCGGCGCCGGTCGCCGCGTGGCAAACGCCGGGTGATCCGAGAGGCTCGATCACGGTCGATCAGTTGCTGCGCCATACCGCGGGCCTGGCGCTTGGCAGCTCGCTCGCGGCATCGCTCGGCGCTGCGTTCGAGCCGGTCAATCGCATGAAATACATCGAAGACGACAAGGCCGCCCATGCCGAAAGCATCGGACTTGAAACGACGCCAGGAACGGCCTGGAACTATCATGACGGCAACACCATCATCCTGTCGCAGCTGATCCGTGACGCCGTGGGCGGGAAACCTGCCGATGTGCTGCGGTTCGCAAGGACCGAGTTGTTCGACCCGCTCGGCATGCGCAACGTCACGATCGAATTCGACGCCTCCGGCACGCCGGAGGGGTCGACCCAGATGCTGGCGCCGGCGCGTGCCTGGGCGCGGTTCGGCATGCTCTATCTCAATGACGGCGTCGCCGGGGGAAAGCGCATCCTGCCCGAGGGATGGGTGAGCTATTCGGCGTCACCGACGCCGGGCGGCTGGATTGGTTATGGCGCCGGCTTCTGGACCAATCTTGGCGACAGTCTTGGTGCGACCTACCGGATCGAGCATGGCTGGCCGCGCGACGCCTTCTTCGCCAAGGGATCGATGGGGCAATATGTCGCCGTGATCCCGTCGGAGCATCTGGTGATCGCCCGCTTCGGCCGATCGCCGAACTGGCCGCTCGATGCCGACGGTGTCTCGCGCCTGGTCAGCGATGTGGTCGCCGCCATCGGCAGCAAAAGCCAATTGGCGCGCGGCGACTGACGGAGGATTACTGTCGGCCGAGCTGGGTGGCCTTTTCGACGCGATCGAATCTCTCCAGCGAAAGGATCGCGTCGGCTAACTGATCGGCGCGGCCATTCAGCACCGGGCGGGCCAGCGTCAGAAACTTTTGCGCCATCGCTTGCGCGTCCGGAAACGAATTGGGCTCGCCGGAGGGGTCGGCGTAGAGCCGCTCATGCACGCCGTCGTCGGTTACGATCGAGACGCGGGCGCCGAACGGATGGCTGCGGCCGATCTCGAGGCGATCGTCCTGCACCACATCGAACTTGTCGGCGAGTGCACCGACCGCGGCATCGCCAAGCCGGTCGTAATCGTCCCAGCCGAAGCGGCCCTGATCGAGCGCGACCGCGCCGGTAAAGAACATCGAGAATTGCCCGCCAACGATCGAGGTTGGATGCCGTTTGGTTGCGGCGTCGCCGGTGAGCGTGATGCCGTTGCGGTGCAGCCCGACCTCGACGCGCCTGATCTGGTCCGGCGTCAGATTGTGCTCCCGGCGCATGGCGATGATCGCGTCGAGCGCGGCATGGGTGTAGCGGCAGCTGGGGTAGGGCTTGACGCCGATCTTCATGGTTTCATAGCTGCTGCCTAGTCCCGCGACCGCCTTGTCGGGATGGGCGTTGTCGCTGTAGCCGACCAGGAGCCCATGCTTGCCCTCGATCGATTCGGACGAACCGACAAAGTCATTGCGGGCCAGCGTCGCCGCGATCACGCCGTTCATCGCCGCCGCCCCGACCTGGTAGCGCTTGTTCCAGGCGCCGTTGACCAAAAACTGCAACGAGCCTGCGGCCTGGCTGCCCGAGACACCGAAGGCAGCTATGATCTGCGCTTTCGACAGCCCAAACAATTTTGCAGCCGTCGCAGCCGCGCCATAGGTGCCCGCAGTCGCGGTTGGGTGGAAGCCGCGCGCATAATGCGAGGTCGGATCGAGCGCATTGCCGAGCCGGCAGCACACTTCATAACCTGCGACGATCGCGGTCAGCACGTCGCGGCCGGAGCTGCCTGCCATCTCGCCGACCGCGAACGCGGCCGGCACCACCGGCGCGCTCGGATGCAGCGAGGAATCCGCGTGCGTATCGTCGAAATCGAGCGAATGGCCGAGGGCGCCGTTGAGCAGGGCTGCGACCGCCGGCGTCCAGGTCTTGCCGTCGCCGAATACGGTCGCGTAACCCTTGGCGTCGAGCGCCAGCGCTTCAAGCATTCTCAAGATCGACGGCGTCGATTCCGCGTCGCGCCGCGCGCGGATCGCACTGCCAAGAAAATCGAGCGTCAGAACCTTGGCGCGCTCCAATACCTCTGGCGGGATGTCCTCGAATCTCAGATCGGCGACATAGCCTGCAAGCGTTTCGGTTTCATGGGCCATGGCGTTTCCTCGCTATTGCCGCACAGGGTAGGCGGGCTGATTTGCCGTTTCAAGCCGCCCGCGCGAGGCGGGGAGCAGCCATGCCGGATGTCGTCTATAAGGGGCGTCGTCTGTAATATTTCCGGAACGGGCGAATGACCTTTCTAAAGCCGCTGTCCAACCTGATACGGCCCCGGAAAGCGCAACTGGCCCTGGCCTTCAGGGTCACCGTGGCGGCCGCGGGCGCTTTCGCGATCGCAACCGCGATACATCTGAGGCTACCGCTGTGGGCGGTATTGACCTCCCTGATCGTGACCCAGATGAGCGTCGGCCGGTCGCTCAAGGCCACACGGGACTATATGTTTGGGACGGTGGGCGGCGCGATCTATGGCGGCGCCATCGCGGTGCTGATCCCGCACTCCGGGGAAGGCGGCCTGCTTGCGTTGCTGGTGCTGGCGGTTGCGCCGCTGGCTTTCGTTGCCGCCATCAATCCCAGCCTGAACGCGGCCACGGTGACCGCCGTGATCGTGCTGCTGGTTCCGACCATAAGCCACGTCGATCCGCTCGCTTCCGCGATCGATCGTGTCATGGAAGTCACCGTCGGGGCGCTCACCGGTCTTCTGGTATCTTTCCTCTTGCTGCCATCGCGGGCGCACAACCAGATCCGCGTTAGCGCCGCGCGGACGCTCGAATTGATCGCGGCCGCATTCTGCGAATTGCTGGCGGGCCTGATCCGCGGGCTCAATAACGACGCCTTGCACCAGATTCAGGATGGCATCGGCAATGCGCTGGTCGAGTTGAACGCCCTTGGCGCCGAAGCGGAGCGCGAACGCGCGGCGCATCTGTCCGCGGCGCCGGACACCGGCCCACTGCTGCGGACCATATTGCGGTTGCGCCACGATCTGGTGATGATCGGACGCGCGAGCGTTGAACCGTTGCCGTCCGATTTGCAGGCGCGGCTCGCGGGACCGCTGACCGACGTCAACAATGCGTTCGCGGTCTATCTGCGCTCGATGGCTGCGGCATTGCGAACCCGGGCCGCTAGTCCAGCGACCTCGCCGATCGATGTGGCGCTGCAGGTCTATGCCGCCGAAGTCGCGGCGCTGCGCCGCGAGGGCCTGACACGCGGCCTTCCCGGCGATGCCGCGGAGCGGTTCTTCGCGTTTGGATTTTCGCTGGAGCAAATGCGACAGAATTTGAAAGATCTCGGGCGCTGCGCTGCGGAGTGGTCCGAAACGCCGCCGGCAGCGACGCCCGGCCCGGTGGAATAGGCTTCGGCTAGCGCCGGGCAGGTTCACGGTGACATCGTAGTCGGCCACCAGCTTCAACACCTTCGGCAGCGCCAGATAGGAGTAGGGACTGCGGAACGAAAAGAACAGATCAACCGACAATGTCACGGCAAACCCTGTGATGCGACTTGCCGCATCATAACGGGGACGATCAGGCGGTGGAACGGCAGGATGATCGCCAGATAGACCCGGCCCAGCGGATTTTGCGTCAGCACCAGCGTGCTCTCGCTCGCGGCCGATGTTTTCAGGCCAAGCGCCATGACGATCATGTTGCGCAAGCGCAGCTGCGTTTGCGGATGCCACATCTACTCCGCTAACCTGCCTGCCAGCAGCCAAAACCGCAAGATCAGAAGGAGGGCATAGATCGCGGTCCCGCCGGACAGTCCGATCCAGACCCCGACGGCGCCGAGTTGCGCGAAAAATGCCAGCCCATAGGCGCAGGGAAATCCGATGATCCAATAGCCGATGGCGGCGAGCAACAGCGGTATCCGTGTGTCGTTCATGCCGCGAAGCGATCCGGCGACGATGGTTTGAACGGCGTCGGTCACAAAGAACGTCGCGCCGACCAAAAGCAGCGTCGCGGTGAGTTCGACGGCCGCGCCGGCGCCGTCGGACGCTTCGCCAAAGAAGGCCCGCGCGATCGCAAATCGGGCGACGACCACGGCGAGCGTCAGGAGCGATGCCAGCACAATTCCGAGCAGCGTCGCAACCAGCCCTGCGCGTCTCGCCGCCTTGGCGTCATTGCGGCCGACCGCGTGTCCGACCCGCACGGTCGCCGCCAGCGCTATCCCGAACGGCACCATGAACAGGATGGCCGTGACCTGCAGCGCGACCTGATGGGCGGCGAGCGCGGCCGTGCTGATCAACCCCATCAAAAGCGCCGCGGCAGAGAACAGTCCGTACTCGAGCAGAAACGCGACCGAGATCGGCGCGCCGATGACGAGCAGTTGGCGCATCAACGCCCAGTCGATGCGCCAGACGTGTCCGAGCACGTGATATTTGCGGAACGGCCGGCGCCGCGTCGCAAACCAGAGGCCCGCGACAAACGTGCCGAAATTGACGATCGTGGTGGCAAGCCCGGCGCCGAACAGCTCCAGCCGCGGCAGGCCCAATTCGCCATAGATCAACAGATAGGCCAGCAGTGCATTGGCGGGGATCGCGGCCAGCGTGATCCACAGAATGGGCTGCGGACGGTGGATCGCGCTCATGAAGCCGCGGATCGCCAAAAACCAGAGCGCCGGCATCACGCCCCATGCGAGGCCAAACAGATAGTGCTGCGCGAGCCGCGCCGGCACGCCCGCCTGGCCGAGCGCCAGCAGGATCTGCTCGCCGCGCAGCGGAAACGCCATGATCGGCAGCGCGATCAAGAGCGCGGCCCACAGCCCGGTGCGCAGCGCACGCCGGATCAGATGCGGATTTCGCGCGCCGAAGGCCTGCGCGGCAAGCGGGGCCACCGCCGACATCAATCCCATTCCGACGGTGAAGCTGACGAAATACACCGTGCCCGCCAGCGCCGCCGCCGCGACGGCGTCCTCTCCGAGACGTCCGATGAAGGCAAGGTCGGTCGTCATCATCGCGATCTGCCCAAGCTGCGTCAGCGCAATCGGCGCCGCCAGCTTGAGCGTGTCGGTCAATTCCGTGGCCATATGATTGCCTGACCTCTTGGCAATCGGGGCTCGCTCGACTTTTTCGTAAACGGTCATGGGACAACAATAACAAGGCGAATGGCGGAACAATGAAGCGGCTCAAGCAGATGGGACGTCGATCTGCCCCAAGATCCAGCCTTCGCTGCATTTTGAGAATGTCATTGACACTGGCGCTTCAGCGCGACGCCCATCCGAGACCTCGATCATTCCGCAAAGCCCGGCAATCGCGTCGAACGGGTCTTCGCCGTCCTTGCCCGCTCCAAAGCCGCGCCGCACGAATTGCTCAATAGCTGGCTTGAATTGTACCTGGTGTCGGGACGCCCACTCAAGCATGATGTAACCGGCAGCCCTTCGCCCTTGCTGAGAACGCTTCCTGATCGTTCTCGCCATCCCGATGTGCTGGTAGGCTTCGGCAGGATATGTTTCTGCGATCGCCAAGACATTCGAATCGAGCGACGACAGCGGCCCACCGAATGGCCAGAGGCGCGCTTGGCGCTCAAGCGCCGGGATCAATACTTCTTGCCAGCCGGAAAGTGCTGCCTTGCCCACTTGCTTTGGGCCGACCGTCCAGAAAATCGACTCGGCTCTGGATCTGTTCCTTGTTTTCTTGTCGCATTCGCGAAGCAAGTCATTGAAGGTATCGCATCCGAGGCCCTTGACCAAGTCGACGTGACGTCCGCCCGCAGGATGTTTTCGATAAAATGGCTGAGCGGAACAGATATCGGACATTGTCTCGGCAACCGTGAAAAAGCGCTGCGAGCGATCAGAAGTCGGCGCAGAAAGTAGCTCGCAAAACTCGACTTTCATCCTGTTCAAATAGAAAGTTGGCAAGCCGATAGGAAAGTCGAAACCCGCCAGCGTTTTTCTTCCCTGATCGAAGAGGCATTCCAGGAATTCCTCGGGCGCCGGCGTCTGCTCCAGGCTATCAATCAGCCAACCGCCCTGCGAACGGACTGCGATAGCCGTCCAACGCTTCTTTGGTGCGATGCTCCAGTCCGAATGAACCAGCCGATTGAAGTCGAGACGGGTCGTCATGGATACAGCTCCGCGCGCTCGCCGTGTGGCGCTCGCTACCGCGCCCGCTCCGGCACTCGGGTGATTCTAGCGCCGAGCGCGTTGAGCCGCTCCTCGATGCGCTCATAGCCGCGCTCGATCTGGTCGGCGTTGTTGATGGTAGAGGTGCCCTCGGCGCAAGCTGCCGCCAGCAGCATCGCCATGCCGGCGCGGATGTCGGGCGAGGTCATCGGCGCGCCGCGCAGCCGGCTGGGACCTGCCACGATCGCGCGATGCGGATCGCACAGCACGATCCGGGCGCCCATCGAGATCAGCTTGTCGACGAAGAACATCCGCGACTCGAACATTTTTTCGAACATCAGGATGACGCCCTCGCACTGGGTCGCGGTCACGATCGCGATCGACATCAAATCAGCCGGGAAAGCCGGCCACGGCTGATCCTCCAGCTTTGGCACATGGCCGCCGAAATCGTCGTGAATTTTCAGGGTCTGGCTGGAAGGCACGATCAGGTCGTCGCCCTTGACCTCGCAGACGATGCCGAGCCGCTCGAACCCCATCCGGATCGAGCGCAGATGCTCCACGCCGGCGCGCATGATGCGCAAGGGAGAGCGCGTCACCGCGGCAAGCCCGATCAGCGAGCCGACCTCGATGTGGTCGGGCCCGATCGAATAGCTGGCGGTACCGAGCGTGGCCGGCCCGTGCACCACCATGGCGTTGGTGCCGATGCCCTCGATGCGCGCGCCGAGCGCTACCAGGAAATGGGCGAGATCCTGCACGTGCGGTTCGGACGCGGCATTGCGCAAGTAGGTCGTGCCGTGCGCCGCCACGGCCGCGATCAGCGCGTTTTCAGTGGCCGTCACGCTCGGCTCGTCCAGGAACACATCCGCCCCCTTCAAGTGCGAGCAGCGAAACTCCAGCCGGTCGGTCGCGGTGACGGTGGCCCCTAGCTG
>JBATYU010001043.1:0-5066 GCA_049674245.1 Bradyrhizobium sp.
GATCTCGAGCGCGCGAACGCGTTCTTCCTGGGCGATTCGCGAGGCTTCGGTGGCCTCGCGTGCGGCGATGCCGGCGCTATCGATGGCCTGGTTGCGCTCGATCTCGAGCTTGCGCGTGGTGTGGTCGGCGCCGATGCGTTCGGCCGCCAGCGTCCGCTCGCGGACGATTCGCGCGGCTTCGACCGCCTTCTGCGCCTCGATCTCGGCCTCCTGGATGGTGCGCACCTGCCTGATTTCGAGAGCGCGCGTGCGCTCGTCGGAGGAGATGCGTTCGACATTAACTGTCATGGTTTGCGCGATGCGCGCCTTCTCGGTTGCCTCGCGTGCCACGATTTCTGCTTCCTCGACGGCGCGCGTGCGCTCGATTTCGCGCCGGCGGGTCTCTTCCTCATTGGCGATGCGCGCATCGGTGACGACGCGATCCTGCTGAATGCGTGCCGTCTCGATCGACTCGCGTGCCGCGATCTCGGCCTCCTCCACCGTCCGCATGCGTTCGATCTCGCGCTGGCGTACCTCGCGCTCGGAGGCGATGCGCGCGGTGTCGACCGAACGTTGATTGGCGATTCTCGCCTTTTCGATCTCCTCGCGCGCCTGCAGCTCCTTTTCCTCCACCGCGCGCGTGCGTTCGATTTCCTTCTGCCTGGTCTCGCGCTCGGATGCGATGCGAGCCTCGGTGATGGTCTGCTCGTTGGCGATTTTCGCCTTCTCGATCGTTTCGCGCGCGGTGATCTGCGCCTGCTCGGATTCGGTCTCGCGCAACGCGCGCTCGCGCGCGACCTCCGTGCGCTGCAGGGCGCGACGCATCTCGATGTCGCGCTCCTGCTCGAGGCGGGCGGTTTCGCTCTCGCGCTCGATATCGAGCGCCTGCCGTTCGGCTTCGAGATTGCGGGAGCGGATCCTGATCATCGAATCCTGTTCGATGTCGTTGCGCAGTTTGCGCCGGGCCTCGATATCCTCCATCAGGCGGGTCAGACCTTCGGCGTCGAAGCGGTTCGAGGGATTGAAATATTCAAGGTCGGTCTGGTCGAGGTCGGTGATCGCAACCGACTCGAGCTCGAGTCCGTTCTGCGCCAGCGCTTCGGCGGCGGCGGCCTTGACGCGCGCGACATATTCGCCGCGCTGCTCGTGCATCTGCTCCATGGTCATCTCCGAAGCAACCGAGCGGATGGCGGAGACGAATTTGCCGGAAAGCAATGCGTGAAGCTGCTCGGGCTCCATGGTGCGGCGTCCGAGCGTCGCGGCGGCGATCGAGACGGCTTCGCGGGTAGCCTCTACGCGGACGTAAAAGTCCGCTTCGATATCGACGCGCATGCGGTCGCGGGTGATGACGGCGTCCTGTTTGGCGCGCACGATCCCCATCGGCAACACGTTCATGTTGACGGATGTGTAGTCGTGAATGAAGGGCAGCACGAAGGCGCCGCCGTTGATCACGACGCGCTCGCCGAGGAAACCGGTGCGGACGAAGGAGACCTCCTTCGACGAGCGATGGTAGAGCCAGTTCACGATGTACACGCCAATGACGATGGCGACGATCGCGACGATGAGCCAGAGGATCAATTCACCAGCCAGAATCCCCGACATCTTTTCCTCCCTTGGTCCCGGCGCTCAACGCGCGCCGATCGCCTTGAATTTCCGAACCTGTTCCGTGAGCGCGCGTTCCACGGGTAGGCGCTCCATCGAGGAGGCACCGTAGAAACCGTGGCAATAGCGGGTCTTCTTCATAATGAAATCGGCGTCGGCGGGGTCCGCGATCGGACCGCCATGCGCGAGTACGAGGATGTGTGAGTTGACGCTAAGCGCGGCTTGCGCCCAGGCATCGATGCGCGCGGGGCAATCTTCGAGCTTCAGCGCGGTCTGTGCACCGATCGAGCCGCCGGTGGTGAGGCCGAGATGGCAGACGATGATATCGGCGCCGGCGATCGCCATCGCCGCGGCTTCCGCTTCGCTGAAGACATAGGGCGTCGTCAGCATGCCCTTGTCGTGCGCCTTCGAGATCATCTCAATCTCCAGCGCGTAGGACATGCCGGTCTCTTCAAGATTGGCGCGGAAGATGCCGTCGATCAGGCCGACGGTCGGAAAGTTCTGCACGCCGGCAAAGCCCAGCGCCTTCAACTGATCCAGGAACATGTCCATGTCGCGGAATGGATCGGTGCCATTCACGCCCGCGAGCACCGGCGTCCTGGTCACGACCGGGAGCACCTCGCCGGCCATCTCCAAAACGATCGCGTTGGCGTCGCCATAGGGCATCAGTCCGGCGAGCGAGCCGCGGCCGGCCATGCGGTAGCGGCCGGAATTGTAGATCACGATCAGGTCGACGCCGCCGGCCTCCTCGCATTTGGCCGACAGCCCGGTACCGGCGCCGCCGCCGACGATCGCCTCGCCCCTGGCCGCCATCTCGCGAAACTTCTTCAACAGCGCGGCGCGTTCAAACCTGGCCATGGGTCACCTCACCATTCTCCGCCGCCCTCCGGCGCGCCCGAGCAGGGGACGGAACGCGCTGACAACCGCGGCGGCGAATTCGGGATCGTTGATGTTGTTTCTGATACGAATGAGCTGGCGGTTAGCGGTCTGGCGCACCGTCCGCTCCAGCGCGCGGAACAGAGCCGCGTCGGCGTCGGCATCCCAGAACGGCTGGCCCGGCGCATCGAGTGCGGAGACGCCGCCTTCGGGGAGGAAGAAGCGCACCGGCCCGTCCATCTGGTTGAGCCGCTCGCCGATCCATTGTCCCATCCGCTCGTTTTCTTCCGGCGTGGTCCGCATCAGCGTGACCTGCGGATTGTGAACGTGGAACTTGCGCTGTCGGTAACGTTCGGGAATCGTGTCCGGCGCGCCGAAATTGACCATGTCGAGCGCTCCGACCGAGCCGACATAGGGCACGCGGCCGCGGATGACCGCGCCAAAACGGTCGTCCGTGGCCGGAAACACGCCGCCCATCAAGAGGTCGCAGACCTCGGTAGTGGTCAAATCGATGACTCCCGCCAGCTGGCCGGAATCGACGAGCTTCTCCATTGAGCGGCCGCCGACGCCGGTGGCGTGGAACACCAGGCATTCGAACTCATCGCGCAGGTCGGCCGCGATCTTCTGCACGGCGGGCGTCGTCACGCCGAACATGGTGATGCCGATGGCGGGAAGGCTGGCGCCCGCGTCGCGTGGTTTGGCGGTGCGGTCGTCGAGGCGCGCCTTGACCATGCCGGCCAGCGCGTTTGCGCCGTTGGCAAGCACCGCGCGCGAGATCGAGTTGAGGCCCTGCACGTCGGTCACCGAATACATCATCGTGATGTCGGCAGGTCCGACATAGGGGCCGACATCGCCCGAAGCGACCGACGAGACGATCAGCTTCGGCACGCCGATGGGCAGGCTGCGCATGCCCGGCGCGACCAGCGAGGCTCCGCCGGAACCGCCTGCGGAGATGATGCCGGCGATATTGCCCTGGCGGCGCAGCCATCTGGCAAAGGCATCCGCCATCGCCGTCACCGATGCCCCGCGGTCGGCGCCGAATACCCCCGATCCGCCGCGGCCATGGTTCAATGCGATCTCCTGGGCGGAGACGTCGCAGGCGGAAGCTTTGCCGCTGGTTGAGACGTCAATCAGGCGGGTGCGCAGGCCGCTGCCTGCGATGATGTCACGGATGAAGCGCAGCTCTGCGCCTTTGGTGTCGAGGGTGCCGACCACTAGCACGACCGGCGGTCCGGAGGTCCGGGTCGTAACCGACTCGCGCCTTCGCTGCGCGACCTCCTCAAGTCGCGTGACGCCCACCGAGACGGTGCGGGCGGCGGCTTCGATGCGCGCGATCGGTACCGGCTGCGACCAGCGCGTCGGCAGCGTCGGATTGGAGATGAAGATCCGCACCGGCCCCTTGTTCCGTGCGGGCTGTGGTGCGCCGACCGTATCTGCCTCTGCGGGGCCTGCTTCGACATCCGATTCAAGGTCGCTGTGGAGCCCGACGCCCAGCAGGCGCTGTTGCAGGTCGCGATCGGCGGCAAGGCGCGCGGACTCGATGATGCGGTTGACGCGGCCGTTGACCATGATGGCGACATTCCCCGACACCGCCGTCGCCACGCCGATATTCTGCTCGATCACGAGCACCGACATTTCGCCGTCCTCGCCGAGGCGCACCAGCATCTCCTCGACCTGGGTGACAATCACCGGCGCCAATCCTTCGGTCGGCTCATCCATGATCAAAAGATGCGGATTGGTCACTAGCGCGCGCGAGATCGCGAGCATCTGCTGCTCGCCGCCGGAGAGTTGACTGCCGCCGTGGTCCTTGCGTTCGGCAAGCCGGGGGAATGTTTCGTAGATGCGGTCGGTGGTCCAGGGTCCGCGCCGCATCCCGGCAGCCAGGCGCAGATGCTCGTCGACGCTGAGTGAGCGCCACAGGCGCCGACCCTGCGGGACGTAGCCGACGCCGAGACGTGCGATCCGGGCCGGGCTGAGCCGGGTGGCCTCCTCGCCGCGAATGCGAACCGAGCCGCCGCTTGTCCGCACCAGGCCCATGATGGCCTTGCAAAGGGTGGTCTTGCCCATGCCGTTGCGGCCGACCACCGAGAACACGCCGGTATCGAGCGTAAGGTCGACGCCCTGCAGCGCGTGCGAATGTCCGTAGTAGACATCGAGGCCCTTCACCTCGAGGGCAGGCGTGGAGCGGCGCGCTTCACTCACGTCCGCCTCCGAGATAAATTTCCTGCACCTCGGGATCGGACTCGATTTCGCGCGGCAGGCCCTCCTTGAAGATGCGGCCATTGTGCATCATCGTGACGCTCTCGACCACGCGCAACGCGACATCCATGTCGTGTTCGATAATGATGTAGCCGATATGCGCTGGCAGCGAGGTCAGGATCTCGATCAGCTCGAGCCGCTCGGCCGGCGACAGCCCTGCCGCCGGCTCGTCGAACAGGATGAAGCGCGGCGCGCCGGCGAGCGCCAGGGCGATTTCGAGCTGACGCTGTTGGCCGTGGGCGAGCTCAGCGACGCGCTGCTCCTTTATCGCGGTCAGATGCACCGCCTGCACCAGCGCGTCGGCGGCATGCATCAGCGCGTCGTTCACGCCGGGGCGCAGCGGAGAGAAG
>JBATYU010001044.1:0-1830 GCA_049674245.1 Bradyrhizobium sp.
CAGCAGCACCGCGCGCACCTCGTGATCCTCAGCCGCGCGCCGCGCCGCCTCCACCAGCCCGCGCGTCATGTCCGGATTGAGCGCATTGCGCCGGTCGGGACGGTTCATGGTGATGGTGAGCAAGCCCTGGTCGAGCTTCTGCAGGACCATTTCATTTGCGCTCATGGATTTTCGCTTTCGTTGTTATTATTGGTTGTCACTTTCTCCGTCATTGCGAGGAGCGATAGCGACGAAGCAATCCATCCTTCCTTTTACGCGGCTCGATGGATTGCTTCGCTTCGCTCGCAATGACGACGTTGTCGCCTTACGCGCGCCCCGGAATGACGGCCTTCGGCCGTCACTTCTTCACCAGCGGGCAGCGCGACTGTTCGAGCGACTGGAATGCCTCGTCGCCGGGAATCGTCGCCAGCAGCCTGTAATCGTCCCAGCGCCCCTTCGACTCCGACGGCTTCTTGACCTCGAACAGATACATGTCGTGCACCATGCGGCCGTCTTCGCGGATGCGGCCGTTCTTGGCGAACATATCGTTGATCGGGGTGTCCTTCATGACCTTGATGACGGCGGCGGAATCCGTCGTGCCGGCGGCCTTGACCGCCTTCAGATAGTGCGTGACCGAAGAGTAGGTGCCGGCCTGTACCGAGCTCGGCATCCGCTTGATGCGCTCCATGAAGCGTTTTGAAAACGCCCGCGTCTCGTCATTGAGATCCCAATAAAAGGCTTCGGCGAGCAACAGCCCTTGCGCGGTCTCAAGCCCGACGCTGTCGATGTCGGTGACGAAGACGAGCAGCGGCGAGAGCTTCTGGCCGCCCTTGACGATGCCGAACTCGGCCGCCTGCTTGATCGCATTGATGGTGTCGCCACCGGCGTTGGCGAGCCCGATCACCTTGGCCTTTGAAGCCTGCGCCTGCAGCAGGAACGACGAGAAATCCGAAGTGTTGAGCGGGTGGCGGACACTGCCCAGCACCTTGCCGCCGGTCTTCAGCACGACATTGGTGGTGTCCTTTTCCAGATCCTGCCCGAATGCATAGTCCGCGGTCAGGAAGAACCAGCTATCGAGGCCCTGCTTGACGGCGGCAAGACCGGTGACATTGGCCTGCGCGAAGGTGTCAAATACGTAGTGCACGGTGTAGGGGCCGCAGGCCTCGTTGGAGAGCCGGATCGAGCCGGGCCCGTTGAACATGTTGATCTTGCCGTGCGCCTTCGAGACCTCGAGTGCGGCCAGCGCGGTTGCGGAGGCCGCCACGTCGAACAGCATCTCGACGCCCTGGTTGTCGAACATGTCGCGGGCGATGTTGGCGGCGAGATCGGCCTTGTTGAGATGGTCGGCGGTGACGACCTCGATCTTGCGGCCGAGCACCTCGCCGCCAAAATCCTCCACCGCCATCTTGGCGGCCATCGCGCTGCCGGCGCCGGTGATGTCGGCATAGAGGCTCGACATATCGAGGATGCCGCCGAGCTTGAGCGGCGGCTTGTCTTGGGCGAAGGATGAGGTCGCACAAAGCGCCAGCGCGCAGGCGAAAGCGCCGATAACAACCCGTTTCATGAGAAGGCCTCCCTGTCGGATGCCGCTATTCGCGTGCGGCCTCGATTTCTGTTGGCGCGATCATGCCGCAACGCATCCATAGCGGCAAGCTGCACTGGCGCGCGCCGTCATGGGTTTTTCCACTGAGCGGAATGTGCGAGCATGGCGCGATGCTGGCTTCACTCAGGCCGTCTCGATATTGGCACGCGCGTGGCGCGAGCATTGCGCTCTCCGGCGCGCTGGTCGCCGCGCCTTTCGTCGCTCCGGCACTCGCGGCCGGTTGCTCCTTCGCGCCGCAGGGCGAAGGA
>JBATYU010001045.1:0-4857 GCA_049674245.1 Bradyrhizobium sp.
GTCATGGGTGTACTCGATGAACTTCTTGTAGATCCAATGGTGTCCATCGTGGCGCCGCCATACCTTGCCATGGACAAGGCGGCCCGTTATCGATCGTCGCGGGACAATGACGGTCCATAGATGCCAGACCTCTGTCCAAGAAGTCGACCGGCCTCGGTGGGTCGGTGCATGTTCGTCGCTCTCGGCAGTCATAGCGTGGGGACTCGCAAGCAAAATCGCCGCGCGCGGAGCATAATCGCTTGACGGCTTTGGTCGGGTGGACCCGACGACGGGCAACGTCGGGTGGCCAAACGGTAACGCTTTCGCGCGCCGCCGCAACGAAAGCCGCACGTTAAGCTTGATGTCTGCGCCAAAGGTTAAATGACGACGTTAGACGCCCGTTTGAGCGTCATCGATTTTTGCCAACTGTCTGGACAAAACGGCAATCGTGCTTTGGATGTTATCCCGGCGTACGCTCATCGCTCTTGCGGCGACCGGGTATGCGAAGTTGGACGGGTCCCGAACCTGAGATACTTCCAAAACCGCATCGATGCTGCCGTTGAGGCTGGATACGGTGCGTTCGAGTGCCGTGATCATGTTTCGAAGCCGCAGCGCCGCTGTTCGATTGTTCTCAATTTCCTTTTGCCTGCGGATTTCGTTTCGGACGAAACGTTTGGTGAAGCGCGCGCGAACGCGCCCTGGATGATTCCTGCTTTCGGTCTCTGTTGTCTCGAAATAATACTGGTCCGTCATGTGTTGCCCCGCTCTGGTACATCTGCAGATAGGATTTCCAAGCCCATACCAACCATCGCAAGAAGTTTGCCAACAGCGCGGCCTATCCAACTCATACAAAAAGGAAAACCGTTCTGGGAGCTCGCGCCGGGCTAAGCTCGCAAGCTGCGACACGCCGCTCGCTCAGCCGCCGATTCCTGGAGCGCGTTTGGATCCAATAATAGCGAAAAACCCGCGTCATCGCCGGGCGTCGCTCAAAAGGGACGATGGTGTCTGCGTTGGTCGCGGCGGGCTACCACTATGTTAACCAAATTGGTTTAAATTGGGCACGCAATGCGATTGGACTGTGGGGGTCTATGTGGGGTAGGGGCTGTGGATATTCTGTTAGTGCTGGGTAGTTTGATCGCCGCCCTGATATGGGTGTCTTGGTCTTGCGCGCGTTCATACTTCGAGACTGGACGGCTTCGGGGCATGGAGGAAGCGACACGCGAGATTGGTAGAGGTGTCAGCTCTCACTGCGAACTCGATGGCGGGGTCGTTCCCGTGGCCGTTGAGAAAGCCATGGCTGCAGTCAAGGCGGTTTCTCAAAAAAGGCGCCGCCCGACCGCTGCCAAAACGACCGATCCCTACCATGCGCAGCTTTGGATACTCGGTGACGCGATCGGCGAGGCATGCTGGCTAAAGGGGCATGCTTCCGGGATAAGAAGGAAGGCGCCGGCCGAGGGCAAAATCCGGGTCGACCTTTCGATCAATGAGTTGTTGCAACTTAGTTGGCTGGCGCATCTTGGCTTTCAACACATGATGCCAAACTATCGCGGTTTCGAAATCTACCGCTTCAGCAGTGAAGAAGACGCGCAGGAAGGCGCACTTGCGGTCGGCAAGATCCAAGGCGCCCTTCCCGCGAAGAACAGGCCGGTCGCCGATCTGACAGTTCAGTACACGAGCCGCCAGAAGTTGATTAGCGATTGGTGGCAGGCAACGCCCGATCGGTTGAGGGCTTGAGAACCGTCTTCATTTGTCTTTTCGCAACAGGCAAACGATACGACCGAGCGTTTGAACGCGCTGCCCGGGAATTGTTACATTAATTTCATTCCGGGTCGCCTCGGCGGCAAGAACAAAAGCCCGCCGATTGAGCGCATCGCATAAAATAGCGGCGGGGGCAGGACCAGGTTTTGGGCCATTTCAGAAGGCGCGCCGCGACCTTAATGCTGATTGACCTGGGATCACAAATTTTCCATATCTATCTTTGAACCGGAGACTGGCCGGCGCCGTCTAACAGAACGGAACAGTATTTGCTTTGCCTCCTTAAGTGTCGTTCGTTCAGTAATTGGGGGTTAACAATGAGGAAAATCAGCGACGCGAGCAACTCTTGCGAGTGCGCCCTTCGGAATTCCCTAAGTGCGATCAAACAAGCGCATGAACAGCTCCACCTCCTGACCGGCACGGGTACAACAGCGACTGCGCTCGCCTGGCAAATTGAACTCTGTGACGTCCTCTTGGTTGAAATCTCAGGCATCCGCAGCAGCCTCGCCAAGGATCTCAATTACACTCGCGGAGCATCGCGGCCTGGTGGTCAGATTGGATTGAATGCTTGAGGACGCTTCCGTAGTGACGCTCTTCAGGATTGAGGGCTGCGTCGAACCTTGGTGCTGGGTACCTCTTTGGTGTCAGTGATCAGGAAGTCCTCGATCTTGTGTCCGGATTGAAGCGCTGCGACGAGCCATCGCGGCCGCTTGCCGCGGCCGGACCACGTTTCCTCCCGCACTGATGGATTGCAGTATTTCGGCAGAACCTTTGGGTATTTGCGCCGCGGTGGCCGGTCGAGCCTCGGCTCCGCCGAGGTGGTTGTCGCTTTGCCAATCGGCTCTCGCCGATTTAACCGCTCGAGGCGCTTCTCCAGCTCGAGCTTTTCCGCGCTGATCTTCGCGGCCAGGATCTTCGTCAGCTCTTCGTGGAAAAGCCAGAGCTCGTCGAAGTCCATAGCCTCTAGATCCAGTTTGCGCATCGCGCTCTCGTCACTGTTCGATTGGCGGCTAGCCTGATCAGGGCGAAACCCCAATATGAAATGATGTCCTGCTTGGGGTGGACAGGGAAAAACGCGAAAAGCCACGGTCCCCATAAGAAATTCACTAATATTTTACTTGTGACAAATTTGGGCCGGTATCCAAATCAAACTTGAGCCAAAATGTCCACAAGAAGGGGGAAATTCTTATTAAATCGGCAGCTTACGCGTAAATAAGGAGCCTATGCGTTAAATCAAGAGCCTAGGCGCCCTAGGCGCTGTTAGCAATTATCTGGTTCGGTTTTTGGCTCTTAAGGGGAGAATGAAAATGGATCTTGTTGAGTCTTCTCTCTACCGTCTTCAGGATTCCGTCAACCGCTTTGTCGTCCCGTCCGCGGCGTTACGAGATGTTCGCGCTCTCAAGGCCCAGATCGAACTTCGAGGGCGCGCTTTGAGGGAGATCGAAGTTATTTGTTGCAGACTGCGGCCGCTCATGCGTTGCGAGAGTAAGCGGCTGCGCCACAGGCCTCGAAATAGACGCGGGCGCCGGTCGGGTTTCGCCGATCCATTCCGTGCTGGGCGTGTCATTCGGCCGTGCCTGAGTTAAATCCGTTTCAAGCGTCCAGCCGTACCGTATTACTACCTGGTTGCAAGTCCCGACTGCGCGTCGCAGAACATTCGTCAGGGTTGTGCGGTTCCAGGTTGCATTTTAGAATTTATTTGTGAATGCACTGGTATCCCACTTGAATAATACCAGTTGCAGAATTATGACGTCTCAACAGCAAAATTATGGCATCTCGTGAGCAAAAAAGCGGCTGCAAGGCGATAACATGTTTGCGAAGAAGATCGAATTGGAATCCATGTCTTTGGATGATCTCTGGTCGCTTCACGAGAAGATCAGCGCGATTTTGTCGGCCCGAATCAGGGCGGAAAAGCACGAACTTGAGAAGCGGCTCGCGGTTCTCGATGGCGGCACGGATATTATTTCTCAATCTGGTGCTTCTCGGTCGCTCCAGAATGGGAAGGAGCGCCGCAAGTATCCGAGAGTGCTACCGAAATACCGCAATCCCCAGACCTCCGAAACCTGGTCGGGGCGCGGCAAGCGGCCGCTCTGGCTTGTCGCCGCGATGAAGTCCGGACACAAAATCGAAGAATTCCGGATCGGCGACGGCAGCCCAAAGGGCCGGCAAAGAGCCTGATCTCAGCCGCTCGGATTAAATCCAAAACATAAACTGGCTCTTGTTGATTTCTTGGCTTTTGTTGATTTCTTGGATGCTCTTGGTCATGGCGACGCGGACGGTGCGGGCGCTGGCCGCTCTTCTGAAACACATCGCCGATGCGCTTCGATTGGACAAGCGCTAAAGCCTCTCAACGCCATTGCGGGCTATGGCGAAGGCCGAGGGTAGCGCCTCGCCCCCAATGGTGCTGGACGCGCTCCAGAGGCTCTCTAAACAGGCCGGGGCCCGAGTTGCTCTCCGCAATCTAATAGGCGTTGCGGCCCCGCAAAACCTCGATCGGAGTCTGGAGCAGGATCGCGAGATCGAGCCGGAGGCTCCAGTTGTCAATGTACCAAAGGTCATATTCGACGCGTCGTTCGATTAAGGCCGCCGTGGGCGTAGGTCCCCGGCACCCATGGACCTGCGCCCAGCCGGTCAATCCAGGCTTGACGCGCCGCCGGAAGGCGTAGTTCCAAACGACCTTGTCGAACTGGCTGTCGTGTGCGACGGCATGGGGGCGCGGCCCGACCAGGGACATGCTGCCTTCGAGAACATTGAGCAACTGCGGCAGTTCATCGATGCTGGTCCGTCGCAGCCATTTGCCAATGCGGGTTACACGGCAGTCGACTGCCTTTGCCTGAACAACCGAAGGCCCGTCCTCCATGACGAGCATGGTTCGAAACTTGTAAATCGCAAAGCCCCGGCCATTGAAACCGCAGCGTTTCTGCCTGAAGAAGACAGGTCCGGGCGAATCGAGTTTGATGGCAAACGCCACAGCTGCAAGCAGCGGCATCAGGGCGATCAAGGTGATCCCCGCCAACAGCACGTCAGTGCATCGCTTTGCAGCGCGCTCAATCGAGGTCAGCGGGCCCCGCTGCAGCTCCACGCAGACGGCGCTACCGAGCTCACGGGCCTGCCGCCTGAAGA
>JBATYU010001046.1:0-10271 GCA_049674245.1 Bradyrhizobium sp.
ATGCCGCGACGATCAGCGCCAGCGTCGGCAGCACCACCACGACCAGCAGGTAGATCAGGCCGAGGCTGAAGGTGAGCCAGCGCCATCCTCCGAGATCGAGATTGCGCGGACGGAACGCCTTGCCGGCGACAGTGGTGTAGCTGCGGCCGCTCAGCACTTTCTGCTGCAGCACCACCAGACAACCCGTGACCACCATCAGGATGATCGCGACCGCGGCGGCGGTATTGTAGAGCGGCGGCGACCAGTTGGTGAGCTTGAAGATATAGGTGGTCAGCACGTTGATGTTGCTCGGCGCACCTAACACCGCCGGCACGCCGTAGATGCCGAGCATGACGATAAAGGACAACAGCATGCCGGAGACGATCGCCGGCATGATCAAGGGAAACGTCACCGTGAACAGCGTCGAGAACGCACTCGCCCCGGAAATCTCGGCGGCCTCCTCCAGGCTCGGATCCATGTTGCGCAGCGCCGACGACGTGAACATGTAGACATAGGGCGCGTAGTAGATGCCGAACACGAACACGAGTCCCGAGAGCGAATAGAAATCGACATGCAAGTCGAGACCCGCCCATTTGAACACGGCGTTGATCAGGCCAGTCTTCGGTGAACCCAGGATCGACCACGCCACGCCCGCGACCAGCGGCGGCGCGAACAAGGGAAGGATGCTGGCCGCCGCGATAAAGCCCTTGAACGGCGTATTGGTGCGCACGACGATCCAGGAAAACAGCAATCCGATCGCGACCGCGATCAGGGTGCCGCCGCTGCAGGCGGCAAGCGTATTGAACAGCGCTTCGGCAACGTTCGGATTTTGCAGAACGATAAGAAAATTCGCGATCGAGAGATGGGCGAGGCTTACGCCCTCGACCACCGGATTGGTGTCGGTCAATGCGCCCAGTAACAGGGTGAGGACCGGGTAGATCACCAGAAAGCCCAGGATCGCCAGCAGTGAGGCGACCCACAGGTAAGCCATCATGCCCCGGCGCTGGCCGTCAACGCCGTTCCGCACGGCTTCGATGCGCCCGCCTGGCTGCCCGTTCAAACGCGCGTTCCCTCACCGGCGGCGTCGTTGCGGCCGCCATCGGCGCGAAGCCTAGGTGATCGGGTTCCAGCCGGAAAGGTAGCAGAAAGTCGCGCGTCGGGCCTAAACACCGGAGCCGGACGATTGTTCCTCACGCTTTAAACGCAGATTCTTGATTTGAACGGTCCCGGATTCCGCGACAGCATCGCGTTCGAGGAGGGGTTCAAGACCATCAAGGGGACCGAAGATGGCGAACCTCACAATCAACGGCAAGATAATCGATGTCGACGTCGAGCCGGACACGCCGCTACTTTGGGCGATCCGCGAAAACATCGGACTGACCGGAACAAAATACGGTTGCGGCATTGCACAATGCGGCGCCTGCACCGTTCATATCGATGGCGCGGCGGTACGCTCCTGTGGCGTGCCGGTCAGCGATGCCGTCGGCAAGCAAATCACCACCATCGAGGGTCTCGCCTCCGGCGGCATGTTGCACAAGGTGCAGCAGGCCTGGATTGCGAATGATGTTCCGCAATGCGGCTATTGCCAGAGCGGAATGATCATGGCGGTGGCGGCGCTACTCAAGGAAAAGCCGAAGCCGAGCGATCAGGACATCGACGAGGCCATCACCAATATCTGCCGCTGCGGCACCTTCCAGCAGGTACGCGCGGCAATCCACGCTGCCGCGAACGCTTGAGGAGGGGCCCATGAATCAGCACGTCATGAATCAGCACGTCACGCCTCAACTCAATCGCCGCGCCTTCGTGATCGGCACCGTCGCGGTCGGAACCGGCCTCGCCCTCGGCCTCGACCTGCCCTTCGGCGGCCCCACATTGGTACGCGCCGCCGACGGCTCGCCGGAAGTCAACGCCTGGGTCGTGATCCGGCCCGACGACACCGTGGTGATCCGCGTCGCCCGCTCGGAAATGGGTCAGGGCACGCTCACCGGCCTCGCCCAGCTTGTCGCCGAAGAGCTCGATTGCGACTGGTCCAAAGTCATCACCGAATTTCCGACGCCGGGGCAAAGCGTCGCCCGCAAGCGTGCGTGGGGCGATTTCTCGACCGGCGGCAGCCGCGGCATCCGCGCCTCGCAGGACTATGTGCGCAAGGGAGGTGCCGCCGCGCGCGTCATGCTGATCCAGGCGGCGGCCGATGAATGGAAGGTGCCGGCCAGCGAATGCACGGCGGCGAGCAGCGTCATCACGCATATGCCGTCGGGAAAAACCACGACCTACGGCAAGGTGGCCGAAGCCGCCGCAACGCTGGCGCCGCCGGCCGACGTCAAGCTGAAGGATCCGAAGGACTGGAAGATCGCAGGCAAGGCGCTGAAGCGGCTCGACACCCCCGACAAGACCACGGGTGCCACGATCTACGGCATCGATGTCAAGCTGCCGGGCATGCTCAACGCCGCGATCAAGGACTGCCCGGTCACCGGCGGCAAGCTGAAGAGTACTGACGAAGCCAAGATCGCCAGCATGAGGGGCGTGAAAAAGGTGGTGCGGGTCGGCGATAGCGCGGTTGCCGTCATCGCCGATACCTGGTGGCACGCCAAGACCGCACTCGATGCGCTACCGATCGTCTGGGACGAAGGCGAAAACGCCAAGGTGACGTCGGCGTCGATCGCAAAATGGCTCGAGCAAGGTCTTAATTCCGGTCCCGCCTTTGTTGGCAATGAGAACGGCGACGCCAAAGCCGCGCTCGCCGGCGCGGTCAAGAAAGTCGAGGCGGTCTACAACTATCCCTACCAGAACCACGCCACCATGGAGCCCATGAATGCGACGGCGCTCTATACCGCGGACAAATGCGAGGTCTGGTGCGGAACGCAAAACGGCGAGGCCGCATTCGCAGCCGTCGTGGAAGCATCCGGCCTGCCGGCAACCAAATGCGACGTCCACAAGCAACTGGTCGGCAGCGGTTTTGGCCGTCGCGGCCAGACCGACTATGTTCGGCAGGCCGTCGAGATCGCCAAGCAGATGCCGGGCACGCCGGTCAAATTGATATGGTCGCGCGAAGAGGACATGACGCACGGCCGCTATCATCCGATCACGCAATGCAAGATGGTCGGCGGCTTCGATGCCGACAACAACCTGACCGCGCTGCACATGCGGATATCGGGACAGTCGATCCTGTTCAGCCTTCGGCCCGAGGCGCTGGTCAACGGCAAGGACCCGGCGGCCTTCGCAGGTCTCAATCCCAGCGGCGAAGCTGCGTTCGGATATTCGGTTCCGAACCTGTTGATCGAACATTCGATGCGCAATCCGCACATCATCCCGGGCTTCTGGCGCGGCGTAAACGTCAATCACAACGCGATCTATCTCGAATGCTTCATGGACGAGCTGGCGCAGGCCGCCGGACAGGACCCGCTCGAGTTCCGGCGCAAGCTGATGACCAAGCATCCAAAGAACCTTGCGGTGCTCAATGCGGTCGCCGAGAAGATCGGCTGGGGCAAGCCGGCGCCGCAAGGCGTCTA
Source organism: Bradyrhizobium sp. (assembly GCA_049674245.1). GTDB lineage: Bacteria > Pseudomonadota > Alphaproteobacteria > Rhizobiales > Xanthobacteraceae > Bradyrhizobium. The sequence continues at coordinate 3,489 of JBATYU010001046.1, forward strand.
CCGCGGCCTCGCCCACCTCAATGCCTATGCAAGCTACGTCGCGGGCGCGGCTGAAATCTCGGTCACCGACAACAACAAGATCAAGGTGCTGCGCATCGTCGCCGCCACCGACCCCGGCTATGCCGTCAACCCGGCGCAGATCGAACGTCAGATCGCAGGCTCCTTCGTCTACGGCCTGAGCGGGCTGTTCTATGGCGGATGCACGGTCAAGGACGGCGCCATCGAGCAGGCCAATTTCGACACCTACAATTCGATGCGGATTGCCGAGATGCCGAAGGTGGAATCGATCGTGATGCCGAGCGGCGGCTTCTGGGGCGGCGTCGGGGAGCCGACCATCGGCGTGGCGGCGCCGGCGGTGCTCAACGCCTATTTCGCGGCGACCGGCAAGCGCATCCGCTCGATCCCCTTGCGGGATCACAATATCAGCTTTGCCTGATACGGCATGCGGCGGCCTTAGAGGGTGCCGCCGCACAGTTTTCGGATCGTGTTGATGAGAGCGTTGCATCCGGTGACGCGGAGAAATGTCGTTGGCGGCTTAGCTGCGTCCGCGACAGCCCTCGCCGTCCTGCATGTCGCCCGTGCGCAGTCGGTTGCGCGTGTCGCCGTGATCGGCGGCGGCTTTGCCGGCGCTGCTTGCGCGCGCGCTCTGAAGCGGATCGATCCGAAGCTAGATGTGACGCTGATCGAGCCGAACCGCACCTTCACCGCCTGCCCCTTCAGCAATGAGGTGATTGCGGGCCTGCGCGATCTTGAGGCTCAGCAATTCGGCTATAACAGGATCGCCGGCGAAGGCGTCCATGTCGTCGCGCAGACGGCGACAAGGGTCGATCCGCCGGGACGAACGGTGACGCTCGCCGACGGCACCTCGCTCAGCTACGACCGGCTAGTGCTGTCGCCCGGCATTGACCTGCGCTTTGACGCCCTGCCCGGCTATGACGAGGCGGCGTCCGCCAAGATGCCGCACGCCTGGAAGGCGGGCGAGCAGACCACGCTGTTGCGGCGACAGCTTGAAGCGATGGACGATGGCGGCGTCGTCGTGCTTGCGGTACCCGCCAATCCCTCACGCTGCCCGCCGGCGCCTTACGAGCGCGCCAGCCTGATCGCGCATTATTTGAAGACGACGAAGCCGCGCTCCAAGGTGCTGATCCTCGACGCCAAGGACGCATTTCCCCAGCAGCGGTTGTTCGAAGGCGCTTGGAAGGAACTATATGCCGGCATGATCGAGCGGATATCGCTCTCGCAAGGCGGCCGGGTCACCTCGGTCGATCCCGCGACCAACACCATCATCACCGAATTCGGCGATCACACGGCGCAGGTGGCCAACGTGATTCCGCCGCAAAAGGCAGGGCGCATCACCGACATTGCCGGTGCGGCCGACAAGACCGGCTGGTGCCCGATCGATCCCGTGACGTTTGCCTCGAAGCTCGTGCCCGATATTCACGTCATCGGCGATGCCTGCCTCGGCGGAGCGATTCCGAAATCGGCTTCGGCTGCGAACGCGCAAGGAAAAGCCTGCGCGGCTGCGGTCGCAAGCCTGATTTCAGGCAGAGCGCCCGACATGCCGAGGCTGACCGGCGTCTGCTACAACATTGTGGCGCCGGGTCACGCGTTCTCGCTCGCGGGTTTTTACGCGCCGAAGGACAGCATCTTTGTGGAGGTCGAAGGCGGCGGCGCCAGTCCGCTTGATGCGCCGCGCGAAGTGCGCACCCGCGAAGCAGAGGATGCGCGGCGATGGTTTGCAACGATCACGGTGGATAGCTTTGGCTAGCCGGGCAAACCATATTGGCGGGGCATTTTTGATGGCGGCGATATCCGCCCTGCCGTGCGCCGCACGCGACGAGCAGCTGAAGCCCCAACAGTTGGAACCTCAAGAGTTGAGACCCCAACAGTTGGAACCCCAAGAGTTGAAACCGTATGTCGTGGTCGGCGACGGCATTCCAACATCGCTGACGGGTGCGCCGGGCGAAATGTCGCGCGGCCGCGCGCTCGTCGTCGAGCGCAGCAGCACCTGCATCCTTTGCCACTCCGGACCGTTCCCCGAAACCAAGTTCCAGGGTGATCTCGCGCCGAGCCTTGCCGGCACCGGGAACCGCTGGACCGCAAGACAGCTGCGGCTTCGACTGGTCGATGCGTCGCGGTTCAATCCCGCCACGATCATGCCCTCTTTCTATCGCGTCGACGGATTTGGCCGCGTCGGCCGCGCGTGGCGCGACAAGCCGATTCTATCAGCGGAACAGATCGAAGATATCGTGGCTTATCTGGCAAACCTGCGCGACTAGGAAAGCATAGCTGTGATGCACAAACAAGAAACCACACGCCGCCGGTTCCTCGGCCTCGCCGGCGGCGCCGCGGTCGCCGGCACGATCCCCATCGTGACATCGCGGCCTCTCGAGGCAACGCCCGCGATGCTCGCCTCAGCCATCCGCAATGTCGTCGGTGAGGCCGCAATCATGACCGGCAAGGTCAGGCTCGATATTCCGCCGCTGGTCGAAAACGGCAACACCGTGCCGATGACGGTGAGCCTCGCAAGCCCGATGACGCCGGACGATCACGTCAAGAGCATCCATGTGTTCAACGAGAAGAACCCGCAGCCCAATATCGGCAATTTCTATCTTGGCCCGGCTTGCGGCCGCGCGCAGGTATCGACCCGCATTCGGCTTGCCGACAGCCAGAAGGTCGTCGCGATCGCGCATTTGTCGGATGGCTCATTCTGGTCGGCGACGGCAGATGTTGTCGTGACGCTGGCCGCCTGCACCGAGGAGGCGAGCTGATGGCCGCAGCACTGATCAACGTTCCAGCCAAGGCGAAACGCGGCCAGATCATCGAGATCAAGACGCTGATGTCGCACATCATGGAGACCGGCTTTCGCCGCACGGCGGCCGGTGAACTCCTTCCGCGCGATATCATCACCAGCTTCATTTGTCGCTTCAACGGTAACGCGATTTTCCGCACCGATCTATTTCCGGCGATCGCCGCGAACCCGTTCATCTCGTTCTTCACGGTGACGACCGAGAGCGGCAAATTCGATTTCGAATGGGTCGGCGACAACGGATTTTCCGAGACCGCATCCGCCTCCATCACCGTCGAATGACGCAAGGCCCGGCGATAACCGTCGCGGCCCTGCTGGTGATGGCCCTTCCGTTGCTCGCGGCCGAAATCCCGCAAGGACAGCGCCGCTCCGGCTTCACCTTCATGGCCCCGGAAACGCAAGCCATGCAGAATGACGATACCGCCAATCCCGGCATGCTGTGGGTGCTCGATGGCGAGAAGTTATGGAACGGCAAAGCCGGCGCCGCCAACAAGGCCTGCGCCGATTGCCACAACGACGCACGCGTCAGCATGAAGGGCGTGGCGGCGCGCTACCCTGTTTACGACAAGAGCCGCGGCCGTCCCGTCGATCTGGAACAGCGCATCAATCTCTGCCGCGCCGAACATCAGCAGGCGACGCCGCTCGCTTATGAGAGCCACGATCTCTTGGCGCTCACCGCGTTCATCGCGCAGCAATCGCGCGGCATTGAAATTTCGGCAGGCAGCGACCGGGAGCTCGAACCGTTCGTCGCGCACGGACGCGAGTTGTTCATGCAGCGACAGGGACAGCTCAATCTCGCCTGCGCGAACTGCCACGACGACAACTGGGACAACCATCTGGCGGGCTCGGCGATCACGCAAGCCCACCCGACCGGCTATCCGGAGTACCGCCTGGAATGGCAATCGCTCGGCTCGTTGCAGCGGCGACTGCGCAGTTGCATCTCCGGCATCAGGGCGCAGCCGTACGACTACGGCGCGCCGGAACTGGTCGAGCTCGAGCTTTATCTGATGGCGCGGGCGCAGGGCATGCCGATGGAGACGCCGGCGGTGCGGCCGTAACATAGCGTTTTCGAGCGAAGTGGATACCGGTTCGCGTGAAGAAAACGCGTCGATGAAAGACTGATACGGCCGGGCAGCAGAGCCGCCCGGCCGTATCAAACTTGTGTCGCGGTCGCTTATTCCGCGGGCGCGGCCGACATCTCCGGATGCGAAACATAGTGTTCGCTGGTGCTGAGCTTGCTCAGCGCGAACAATCCGGCCGCTACGACCGCATAGGCCAGCGCGACCGCCGGCGTCACGCCAAAGCCGCCGCCAATGCCCACCGCTTCGCCGTGCATGAAGCCGAAGTAAGTCATCACAGCACCGGCAAGCGCAAAGGCCGCGGCCTTGGCGAAATCGCGCTCGATCACGAACACGCCGATCGCGCCCAGCACGAGACCGGCGAGGATCGAACCGCCGCCCATCACTTCGAGCCCATGATAGATCACGCCCTGCTGCGGCAGCGAGGCAATGGCCGTAGTCTTGACCGCCACCACCTTGTCGGCCGCAAGGCCTCCGACACTTTGCGCCGCATTCATCGTCGCTCCCAGCATGATGTCGATCTGCAGCTTGGCCCAGGCCGCCAGATGCGGCGTCAGCGCCAGCACGATCGCGGGCGCGTGCTTGACCGGCGTGGTCTGGAACGCCTGCGCGCCGATCAGCATGCCGATATAGAGCAGGATCGGTGAGATCGCGACCACCGGCACCAGCGCCAGCAGCACAGAGATGATGCCGAGCCACGACAGCAGGATCACCATGACCCCGGTCGCGGCCGAATAGCCGATCCGTCCGCCCATCGCCTTCCACCCGGGATGGCCAATATAGACCGCGTTGATGAAGGGGTTCCCCATCAAACAGCCGATCAGGCTGACCACGCCGTCGGCGGTGAGCACGCGCGTGGTCGGATATTCGTCGCCGGCGGCTTCCGCGCTTTCGACATTGTCCATGGCTTCGACGAGATCGTAGATGCCGAATGGGATCGCGGTGACCAGAATGACGCCGAGAAATTCGAAGCCGGAGAAGACCTGACCGACCGCAGGCAGCGGCACCGAGAAGCCGAAGCTCGCGAAGGCGTCGCCGACACCCTTGAGGCTCAAGCCGCCGAGCCCGAGGCCGAAAATGTTGGAGCCCCACGCGATGATCATGCCGACCGCAATCGCAATGAGCCCCGCCGGAATGCCCTTTGGATATTTGACGCCGCCAAACCAGCTCACCAGGATGATGGCGAAACAGACCAGGCCGATCTGCGGCGTCATGTACATCTCCAGCGCCGGCCGCATCGAGATGAAGGTCACGGAGACACCGGCAAGCGTGCCAAGCAGCGCCGCGCGCGGCGTGATTTTCCGGATATACGGCGCGATGAAGCCGCCGATCATGAGAATGAAGCTCTGGAAGAACACCCAGACCAGACCCGCGGACCAGCCCTTCATGGGGTCGCCGGTCTTGATGGTGATCGGCAGCATGATCACAAAGGTGACGATGAACATATGCGGCACGCTGACACCCGACGGCAGCGCACAAACGTCAGAGCGGCCGGTCTTCTGCGCCAGCCGATAGGCGAGCCACGCATAGTAGAATGTCGACAGGCACATCATCAGGCCGAGCGCCGGCAGGATACGGCCGAACACCAGGGTATCAGGCATCTTCAGCACGAAGCGCAACAAGCCCGTCAACACCAGCATGTTGACAAGAATATTGGTGCCAAATCCGAAGAACGCGTTCCAGTCGCCCGGCGTCCACAGTACCGGTTTGAAATCCGCTCGACCCGCCGTCCCGCTCGTGCTCATCGCGATGCTCCCGCTGCCAAACTATTTGACGTCTCCGATGTCATTGCCTTGAGAACCGCGGCGGAGTCCGAGACCCAGCCGAAGATTCCGCCCTGGGCCTTGATCATCTTCAGGCCCATCTCGTGGAATTCGGGGAAATAGGAAGCGCAGCCATCGGCCAGCACGACGCAACGGTAACCGCGGTCATTGGCTTCGCGCACGGTGGTGTTGACGCAGACCTCGGTGGTCACGCCACACACCAGCAAATTCTCGATGCCGTATTTTTGCAAGGTATCGCCAAGCTCGGTGGCGTAGAACGCGCCCTTGCCGGGCTTGTCGATCACGATCTCGCTGTCGAGCGGATAGAGCGCCGGAATGATGTCGTGGCCGGCTTCGCCGCGGATCAGGATCCGCCCCATCGGGCCGGGATCGCCGATGCGCTTGCTCGGCGCGCCCCGCTCGACTTTGGCCGGCGGCGCGTCGGACAAATCGGGCAGATGTCCCTCCCGGGTGTGCACGACCAGCATGCCCATTGCTCGCGCTGCATCGAGCACCGCCCCGATTGGCTCGACCGCCCGCGCCAGCTGCGAGACGTCATTGCCGAGCGTTTCGCCGAAGCCGCCGGGCTCCATGAAATCGCGCTGCATGTCGATGATGACAAGCGCGGTCGACGACCAATCCAGAGCGATCGGCTCCGGCTCCGCGGCGACCGTACCCACAAATGACTGTCTCGGGTTCGACATGGCCGAACGCCCCTGGCGCAAGAACTCACCGAAGTCAGTTAAGCAAGCGCCGTGCCATTGTGTACAACGCGCTCAGGCGTTGCCTTGCTCACAAATCTCCCATGTTTTCAGCCGGTTGTATTTCGAAGACGCGCCTGCTTATTCTCTGGGCGCAGGTTTCGCGACGGGCATTTGCTCATTCGTTGAGCGACGCATGCGGCGCGTGCATTGGCGCGGACGTCGCCGATTCGACTTGAGACCGTGATGCTCTAGGGAGCGTATTCATAAATCGAGCTTGATGGTGAGGCTTGCTCGATGTCCGCTATGCCCGGATAGCGACTAAATTCTGCAGCGCACCGGAATGACGCGAATGGGATGGACCGGCCGTGCTCCTGCCCCGAGCGACCGACAGAATCGGTTCGGGGCTTTGTACACGAGGAGCACATGCC
>JBATYU010001047.1:0-2324 GCA_049674245.1 Bradyrhizobium sp.
TCGAGGGCATTTGCGATGTGCATTAGTTGCCACCGGTTCAGGAACTGGCCGTGCGAAAGATGCACGTTGGCGAAAGTCACCTCACCCAGCTGCACGATTTGTGCGACGCGAGGCGGCACGCGACCGGGCACCTGCGAAACCGGCAGGCGTAGCGCATAGGGCCGCGGCAATGGATGCGGGCTCCACACAGCCAGACCGTAAATGCGGCCTTCCAGTGGTTGGCGGAAAAAATATCCGCCTATCAGGGCCGGTAGATCCGCCATTTCCTCGATCGCTTCCTGCAAGAAGAGAAGGTCGGGATGATGTCGTTCGACCAGACCGGCTACATCCTCTACCCCCGCGCCAGTCAAGCGCAACAAGTTCCAGCTTATGGCTTTCAAGCTTCTATCCCCGCCCGGCGCTCTTCAGTTCCCAAGTATCCCGTCTCCCGAATGACACTCGAAGTCGCGGTGTCGCGGCGCCCCACTGACGCTAAGGCTGTAGTCACTCGAAAAAGGGAAAACTGGGCGACATTTAGTGAGACGGACGAGCGATTCAACACCGTCAGAGACGAAAGAATCTAATCGCATACGCGACACCTGCCAAGGTCGTCGCTAGAATATTATACGTTGCCCATCTCAAGCAAGGGTTTGGGCAAGCTGCACGCCGAGCTGGAATACTGCCGAGTGGCCATCGAACGGGCATCCGAGTGATGCAGTTTCTGCTTATAGTGATCTATGTGCTCCTCGCGGGCACCGTCACGGTCCACGTGCTGCTGACGAAGAGCGACGTCCGCGCCGCGCTGGGCTGGGTCGCGGTCGCATGGTTGTCTCCAGTTTTCGGCGCGCTACTCTATTTCGTCTTTGGCATCAATCGCGTGACGCGCCGGGCCTTGCACTTTGCGAAGCTCGAGCACGAGCGTGGAAGCGCTACCGGCCCCGATGCGTGGCCGCCGGTGCCGCCGAACATCGCCGCCCTTTCCGCCCTCGCCCAGCGCGTCACAGGAAGCCCGCTCATCGCCGGTAATGCCGTTTCGGTCTTGCGGGGCGGCGATGAAGCATATCCGTCGATGCTGGCCGCCATCCGCGATGCCCGCCACAGCGTCGCACTCGTTTCTTATATTTTCCGCGATGACTCGGTCGGGCGCTCCTTCATCGCTGCACTGATCGACGCACACAAGCGCGGCGTTGAGGTGCGTGTGCTAATCGACGGCATCGGCAGCGGCTATATTCTGTCATCACCGCTGCGCGATCTGGAAGCCGCTGGGATCCCCACCGCTCGTTTCCTTCACACTTGGGTGCCCTGGCGCATGCCCTTCCTCAATATGCGCAACCATAAGAAGCTCCTGATCGTCGACGGGACGGCGGGATTCACCGGCGGATTGAACATTGGCGCGGACCACTCACGCCAACGCGCACCGAAAGACTATGTCGACGGTGTGCAAGTCCGGGTGGAGGGTCCGGTTACTCGGCAGCTCATGGACACCTTTGCGCGAGACTGGTCATTTACGACGGATGAGGTGCTGGACAAGGATGCCTGGTGGCCCCCTATCGACTCCGCCGGATCGGTCGCCGCCCGCGGCATCCATTCGGGACCGGATGCCGATATGTATAAGCTGGAGACGATCCTCGGCGCGGCCCTTGCCCAGGCACAAAATAGGGTTCGTATCGTCACACCCTATTTTCTTCCCGACCAGCGTCTCCAGTTCGCCATCGCACAGGCAGGTCTGCGCGGGGTTTCCGTCGAGATTCTGATTCCGCAGCGATGCGACTACTTCTTCATGGATTGGGCGATGCTAGCGCATCTGCGCTTTTTCAAGGATGTGCTCGCCACTGTCTATTTCACACCATCGCCCTTTGACCACGCCAAGCTTATGACGGTGGACGGGCAATGGTGCCTAATCGGAAGCTCGAACTGGGACACGCGGAGCTTACGGCTCAATTTCGAGTTCGACCTCGAATGTTACGATAGCGCGGTGACCGCGAATGTCGATGCTCTGATCGAGCAGAAAATTTCACAAGGCCGCAAGCTCAGCCCGGACGAACTCACCTCCCGGCCTCGATGGACCCAATTGCGCGACGCGGCCACGCGGCTTCTGCTGCCGTATCTTTGACTGATGTCGCTCGCTATCCGTCTTGCTGTCCATTTTAAGTTGCGAGATGTCCGGTTCGGGTCCAAAAACAGACCTGACGGGTCCCGAAATCCAACTTCCGCGTTACCCTCGAAAGCAGACATCGGCCAGCGCCGCGGGATTTTGGTCTCGATGCGGCGCGCTTCGACTTCGCCGATGGCACCGCTTATCGCTTTAAATTGACGACTGTCGTTGGCCGGAACGAACTATGCTC
>JBATYU010001048.1:0-1885 GCA_049674245.1 Bradyrhizobium sp.
GGCCTGGTTCGGGCCGGAGCCGCGGCTGGCCTTTGGCATGGTCGCAGCCGTCAGCGTCCTGATCATCGCATGTCCCTGCGCGCTCGGCCTTGCAACGCCGATGTCGATCATGGTCGGCGTCGGACGCGGCGCCCAGGCTGGCGTCTTGATCAAGAATGCAGAAGCACTGGAGCGGATGGAAAAGATCGACACGCTGGTGGTCGACAAGACGGGGACGCTGACCGAAGGCAAGCCGAAGGTGGTGGCGGTCGTTGCGGCCACCGGATTTCAGGAAAACGAAATTCTACGTCTCGCCGCCAGCGTCGAGCGCGCCAGCGAACATCCGCTCGCGGACGCGATCGTTCGATCGGCTAGCGAGCGCAAGCTCGATCTAAGCAACGTGGATGAATTCGATTCGCCGACCGGCAAGGGCGTCACCGGCAAGGTCGACGGCAAATCCATCGCGCTCGGCAATTCGAAATTTCTCGCCTCGATCGGCATCGATGTGCAATCGCTGGAAGCAGAGAGCGAGCGTCTGCGCGGCGATGGCGCCACCGTCATCAACATCGCGGTCGACGGAGAGCTCGCAGGATTGTTCGCCATCGCAGATCCGGTCAAAGCCTCGACGCCGGATGCGTTGAAGGCGCTGGCGGCAGAAGGCATCAAGGTCATCATGCTGACCGGGGACAACCGGACCACGGCGAATGCGATCGCAAGACAACTCGGGATATCAGATGTCGAGGCGGAAGTCCTTCCCGAACAGAAGAGCGCCGTTGTCTCGAAGCTGCAGAAAGCCGGACGCATCGTTGCGATGGCCGGCGACGGCGTCAACGACGCCCCGGCGCTCGCCGCAGCCGAAGTCGGCATCGCCATGGGAACCGGGACCGATGTTGCGATGGAGAGCGCCGGCATCACGCTGTTGAAGGGCGACCTTACTGGCATCGTTCGCGCCCGCCGGCTCTCGCAGGCCACCATGAGCAACATCCGGCAAAACCTCTTCTTCGCGTTCATTTACAATGCGGCCGGTATCCCGATTGCCGCAGGCGTCCTCTATCCCAGTTTCGGCATTCTGCTGTCCCCGATCATTGCCGCCGCCGCCATGGCGCTGTCGTCGGTCAGCGTGGTCGGCAATGCATTGCGGTTGCGCGTGACGCGACTTTGAATTTCGCGCCCGGTGCACTTGTGAGGAAGAGGTAGTTCTCGGGAGACTCCATCATGAACCTTGAACGCAAACCCTGGACGGCCTCATCGATCGTGCTGATACTGGCGGGGATAATTCTGGTCGGAGTGGGACTGTATTTCAACTTGCTGCGTCCACCGCTGCTGCCAGAAGACGTACGCTACATGGACTTGCCACTTGCCCAGCTTGATATTCTCAGGCCCCGCCTGGAGTTATGGCTCACGCACGTCTTTCGCGTGATGAGCGGCTACATTCTGGCAACTGGTGTGTTGGGGATCACTCTGGCGGCAACAGCGTTCCGCGCGCATCAAAAGGGCGCGGCAATCGGCGCGATGATCGGTGGCGCCGCTTCCATCGGCTGGATGGCTGTCGTCAATTTCATGATCAACTCGGACTTCAAGTGGATTTTGCTCGTGATGGCGTCGATTTGGGCGTGCAGCCTGGGTCTGTTCTTCCTTGAATCAAGAAATCCTCGGCGCAACTGAGGATTGGATGAATTCTCGAGAAATTCTGCATGGGCGAAGAGTGGCGGCGGAATCGGTGAATCGTAATCCTGCTTGATCAGGCGGCCACGCTGGTTCTGCCGCATGGCAGGCCGGCGCGGGCGAGCCCTCCATAGAGCGCTTCGTCCGGCATTTCCGAACGCAGGATCGAGCGCACCGCGATCAGCCTTTCGATATCGATGCCGGTTAAAAATCCCTTGCTTTCGCAGAGGAACACCAAATC
>JBATYU010001049.1:0-2366 GCA_049674245.1 Bradyrhizobium sp.
CATCACCAGTCTCCTCAGCGGAACAGCGCGGAGGTGGTTTGCAGCATCTGGTCGGCGGCGCCGACCACCTTGGCGTTCATCTCATAGGCGCGCTGGGCCGCGATCAGGTCGCTCATTTCCGAGACCACATCGACATTGGCCTGTTCGAGGCTGCCTTGGGTCATGTTGCCAAAGCCTTCGGAGCCGGCGATGCCGTCCTGCGGCGGGCCGGACGAGGGCGTATCGGTGAACTGGTTGTTGCCGACGGGCTGCAGGCCGGCCTTGTTGATGAATCGCGTCAGCCCGAGCTGGCCGATGACCTGCGAGGTGGTCGATCCCGGCACCGTCACCGAGACCTGGCCTTGCGCGTTGACGGTGAGGCCCGAGGCATTTTGCGGGATCGTGATCGTCGGCTGCACCGGATTGCCCTGCGCGGTGACGATGCGGCCCTGGTTGTCGCTCTGAAAGGTGCCGTCGCGGGTATACTGGAACGTGCCGTCCGGCATCTGGATCTTGAAGAAGCCTTCGCCCGTGATCGCGAGATCGAGATCGTTGCCGGTCTGCGACAGCGTGCCTTGCGTCATCGAGCGCGGGGTGCCGACGGTCTTGACGCCGCCGCCGATGTCGATGCCGACGGGGAGGATGGTGCCCTGGTCGGAAGACTGCGCGCCGACCCGGCGGATGTGTTCGTAGATCAGGTCCTGGAACGCCGCGGTCTGCTTCTTGTAGCCGGTGGTGCGCAGGTTCGCGATGTTGTTGGAGATCACCTGAACGTTGAGTTCCTGTGCCGCCATTCCGGTCGCCGCGGTGTGAAGTGCTTGCATCTCAATCTCCTTTAAGCGGGCACGTCGGCGAGCTTCTCGATCGCCGATTTTTGCAGATCATTCTGCTGCTGCATCAGTGTCGAGATGTGGGTGTAGGTGCGCATCACCTCCATCATGCGGCTCATCTCGGCGACCGCATTGACGTTGGCTTTCTCGACAAAACCTTGCTGCACGGTGGACTTGAGGTCCGCTTGCGGCGCGCCGGCGCCGGCGGCAAACAGATTGCCGCCCTGCTTCAACAGCGACTGCGCGTCGGCAAAGCTGACAAGGCGAAGCTTGCCGCGGATCGAATCGGTGCGGCTGATGCCTTCCAGCACCGTGACGGTGCCGTCGGGCGAGATGTTGATGTCATGGTCGGTCGGCTGGAACACGATCGGCCCGGAAGTGCCGAGCACCGGATTGCCGGAGGCCGTCACCAGCTGGCCGAGATTGTTCATCTGCAAATTGCCGTCGCGGGTGTAGCGCTCCCCGCCCGGCGTCTGCACCGCCAAAAGGCCATCGCCGTTGATCGCGATATCCAGCGGGTTCTTGGTCTGCTCGACGGCGCCTTGCGTGAAATCGTGGAAGGTCGCGCGGTCCTGCACGTAGGAGACGCGGCGGTCGCGGCCGATGAAATTGTCTTCGTGCGCGCCCGAGTTCAGGTATTCCTCAAACAGCGACCGGTCGGCCTTGTAGCCCGTGGTGTTGACGTTCGCGATGTTGTTGGCGACGACATCGAGTTGCCGTTCCAAGGTCACCTGCCGCGAAAGTCCGACGAGAATCGCATTCTCCATCGGTGGTTCTCCCCTTTGAGCGATCCGCGCGCCAACACCCTCCCAGGCGCCGTTGTTGCGGATCTCGCAAACCGCTGAAGGCTCTCCCAAGCCGTGCGGTTCGCTTGAAGCATCAGCGAAAGCCGTGCCAAGTGCGAAAATTCAGATTTTGTAACGAGTTAGGAAATTGGCCGGGGTACGGCCGGGTCGGCAGAAAGGTCTGGTTGACCATGTTTGCCCGGCAAGTTTTTCCTAGTCGAGCGACAAAAGAAAGCTTCCGTTAACCATTGCTACCTTAGCGTCACCATCGAGAAGAGCGCGTGTGCGCCGGGGGTCGTTGGTATCGCGTCAAAAGCCTGCCTGGAGGCATCGGGTTCAATCGAGGGCAGACGCGGGCAATGGCAGACAAAGAACCGGCAGAGGGCGAGGGCGACGCAGCGGAAGTCGTCGCCGCGCCCAACAGCAAGCTCAAACTCATCATCATCGTGGTCGCCGTTCTCGCCATCCTTGGCGTCGGCGCGGCCACCTGGTTCTTTTTTCTCCGCCATCACGACGAGGAGATGCACGCCGAGACGGCGCCGCCGCCGAAGCCGCCGGTATTCGTCGAGGTGCCGGAAATGCTGGTCAATCTGGCAGGCGCCCCCGGCGATCGCATCCAATACCTGAAAGTGAAGCTCGTGCTCGAGATCAAGGAAGAGAGGCAGATCGAGGCGATCAAGCCTTCCATGCCGCGCGTCACCGATATCTTTCAGACTTACTTGCGCGAGCTGCGGCCAGGCGACCTCAACGGCTCCGCCGGCCTGTTCCGCCT
>JBATYU010001050.1:0-1950 GCA_049674245.1 Bradyrhizobium sp.
GTCTACGATCGTCTCGGAGGAGCCCTCACTGTCGATCTGAAGGGAGGCGACGGCGCGCGCGGAGCGGACGGATCACCAGGCGCCAAATTGTGGGCGCACCTCAAGCGGCCGTTCTACGACAACGGCCCCAACGACAAGGGGTTGGGGATCCAGCTCGGCTATTCCATCGCTCGCGTAGGCCTCGGCTATCTGCTCGCGGTGATGGTCGCCATTCCGCTCGGCTTTTTGGTCGGAATGTCGCCCTTGATCAGCAAGGCGCTCGATCCGTTCATCCAGGTCTTGAAGCCGATCTCGCCGCTGGCCTGGATGCCGCTCGCGCTCTACACCATCAAGGATTCCGGCATATCGGCGGTTTTTGTGATTTTCATCTGCTCGGTGTGGCCGATGCTGCTCAACACCGCATTCGGCGTTGCCTCCGTGCGCAAGGAATGGATCAATGTCGCGCGCACGCTGGAAGTCGGCACTGTCAGGCGCGCCTTCACCGTGATCTTGCCGGCGGCGGCACCGACGATCCTGACGGGGATGCGGATTTCGATCGGGATTGCCTGGCTCGTCATCGTCGCCGCCGAGATGCTGGTCGGCGGCACCGGCATCGGCTACTTCGTCTGGAACGAGTGGAACAACCTCTCGATCACCAACGTCATCATCGCCATCCTGCTGATCGGGCTGGTCGGCATGCTGCTCGACCAGATCCTCGCGCGCTTCACGCGCATGGTCACGTTTCCGGAGTGAGCGCGATGATGCAAACCATTCTCGTGTCCCGGGCGCGCTGCGGTGCGAAGTACCGCTGTGCAGAACCGGCACCCAAGATGGGTCCCGCATCTGCGGTGCACCACCATAGTGCGTCGAAGACGCGCGTGGACGCGCTTTTGGTGTCGCACCGCGCGCGGGACACGGACCTAGAGCGATGACTGACAAATTCATCTCCATCGAGGCCATCGCCAAGCGTTACCCGGGCGCCAATGGCGGCACGACCGCGGTGTTCGAAAACCTGTGGCTGTCGATGGCGCGGGGCGAATTCGGCTGCGTGATCGGCCATTCCGGTTGCGGCAAGACCACGATTTTGAACATTCTCGCAGGGCTCGACGAGCCGAGCGAAGGCACCGTGATCGTGGACGGTCAGGCGATCGAGGGCACCAGCCTCGATCGCGCCGTGATCTTCCAGAGCCATGCGCTGCTGCCGTGGCGAACCGTGCTCGGCAATGTCGCCTATGCCGTGACCTCGAAATGGCGCAACTGGGATCGCGCCAAGGTCAAGGCACACGCGCAAAGCTTCATCGATCTGGTGGGCCTGACCGGCGCCGAGCACAAGCGTCCGTCGGAACTCTCGGGCGGCATGAAGCAGCGCGTCGGCATTGCGCGCGCGCTTTCCATTACGCCGAAGATCATGCTGATGGACGAGCCGTTCTCGGCGCTCGATGCATTGACGCGCGGCACCCTGCAGGACGAAGTCCGCCGCATTTGTCTGGAGACCGGGCAGACCGCCTTCATGATCACCCACGACGTGGATGAAGCGATCTATCTCGCCGACAAGATTTTCCTGATGACCAACGGCCCCGGCGCGGTGCTCGCCGAGATCGTCGAAAACCCGCTGCCAAAAGATCGCGGCCGCACCGATCTGCACCGCCATCCCCTGTACTATGCGGTGCGCAATCATATCGTCGATTTTCTGGTCAGCCGCAGCAAGATTTTTGCGACTGACGCGCCCCACCATGACCCGCGCCATGTGCCGGCGGTGCGGATCGGCAGACCTGAATTGACGATCGCATCGGTGTCCGAGGCAATGCACGAGGAACCGAAACAGGCGTCATGGCCGGGCTTGTCCCGGCCATCCACGTCTTCTTAGACTGGCCGACAAAGACGTGGATGCCCGGGACAAGCCCGGGCATGACGAGTGCAAGGGAGACGACCCATGAAACGATCCGACCTCACCGAAAAGCTGCTCGACAT
>JBATYU010001051.1:0-10346 GCA_049674245.1 Bradyrhizobium sp.
GCCCTGGGTACGGCCGTGAATTTGGCATCCCGCCTCGAAGGTCTGAACAAGCAATATGGGACCACAATCCTTGTCAGCGAACAGGTTTACGCGCAAGTACAGCAGCGCTTCGCATTCAGATTGATCGATGCGGTCGTTGCCAAGGGTATGACGACCGAAACCCGCGTGTATGAGCTGATGGGGGCATCACAATGAAACTGTCGGCGCTCCTGGTTTCTAGCCGCCCCAAACGGGCGTTGGTCCTGGCGTTCCTAACTTTTGCCGCTTCGGCGGCCGGTGCCGAAGATAACCCAATCAAGGTCGGCATTCTTCACTCGCTTTCCGGAACGATGGCGCTTAGCGAAACAGCGCTCAAGGACACGGTCCTGATGCTCATCGAGGACCAGAATAAAAAGGGCGGCCTGCTCGGACGCAAACTAGAACCTGTGGTGGTCAATCCCAATTCCGACTGGGACCTCTTCGCCGAGAAATCCCGGGAACTGCTAACCAGGGAAAATGTCGCCGTTGTATTCGGCTGTTGGACGTCGGCCTCCCGCAAGGCCGTCCTGCCGGTGTTCGAGGAACTGAATGGTCTGCTTTATTACCCGGTCCAGTACGAGGGCGAGGAAAGCTCCCGCAACATCTTCTATACCGGCGCCGCTCCCAATCAGCAGGCGATTCCGGCGGTCCGCTATCTGATGAGCAAGGAAGGCGGTCAGATCCGCAGATGGGTTCTACTCGGCACGGATTACGTCTATCCCCGCACCACCAACCGGATATTGCAGGCCTATCTTAGCACAGAGGGAACATCGCCGGACGATGTCATGACAATCTATACGCCATTCGGCCATGCCGATTGGAGCGGGATCATCGAGAAGATCAAGGCGTTTGGTTCAGCGGGTAGAAAGACCGCTGTCATATCGACCATCAATGGCGACGCCAACACGCATTTCTACAGAGAACTCGCCGCGCAAAAGGTAGATGCCACTTTCATTCCCGTCATGGCTTTCTCGGTCAGTGAGCGTGAACTGGTCGGAGTGGATCCCGAACGTCTGGCCGGCCATTTGGCGGCCCGTAACTACTTTCAAAGCGTCAAATCTTCCGAGAATGACGCGTTTGTCGGGATGTGGACGCAGTTCAAGGGAGGCGGGAATGAGATAACAACCGGCCCGATGGAAGCCACTTATGTCGGCTTCAGGATGTGGACGCAAGCCGTGGCGCAGGCGGGCACGACCGACGTCAATGCGGTTCGCCAGGCAATGTATGGACAGAGAGTAAAGGCCCCGAGCGGCTTTGAGGAAGTCATGCACACCAATCACCACCTCTCCAAGCCGGTCATGATCGGCAGATTAAATTCGCTTGGAAGATTTGACGTCGTTTGGCGGTCAATCAGTCCGGTGCGGGCCGATGCCTGGAGCAAATATATTCCGGACAGTGCCAAGCGCACTGCGGACTGGACCTTTCCATGGGTATGCGGAGGCTGCGACGAACCGACGTTCAAGGACTGGTGAGGGGTCAGTGCAGCCAAACTAGTTCTGCCCGGAACGGGCCCAGTCGAAAGTGCGAACCCCTTCCAACCTGTCGGGCTGCCGCAGGACTTCCGGATGGGAAATGGCGCGAACGACGTCGTCATAACCGGCGGCCCAGTGCTCCTCCATGGTCCGGCGCGAGAATTCGAAATCCTTGGCGATGCCTTCGTAGTTTTTGGCGTTGTAGATCAGATGCACGATATTGCAGACCTTCTCGTCAGCTTCCGTCGCAAGCATTTTCACATCCGGACGGTCCAGCAGTTGCGCGGCAGCTCGCTCTTCGCGTTGCATGTCGTCGACGCCGTTGGACTGGTGCACGCCATGCTGTTGCGCATCCAGGCCCTGCTGCTTCCCATCAAGACACGGGTGCTGAGCGGACACTGAGGCCTGTTTGGCCGTACCCCGCAGTCCTGCGCGCGGCTGCCCAACGATCGGGCATTATTTGACGGCTAACGAATCCGGCTGATGTGAAGCAGTTCACATGCCTGCGCCCGGAACAGAGCTATCAATTCGCGTTGAACGAAGCCGACGGCGCCAATGCGCGCGGCCCTTGGGGTTTGCATGGGAAAGACCGTCCGCTCGATTGTTTTCGCGATCGGGGCGGTGGCCATCGCCACATCCGTCCAGTTTGCGCTGGCGCAGAACGCCCAGACCGTTGCTGACGAGCCGCCCCTTCAATCACCCTTGCAATCACCCTTGCAATCGCCCTTGCTCGCCACCCTGGAAGAATTGCAAGACTTGCGTCTTGCACGACCGTTATCGCGCAATGAGATGCTTGCGTTGAGGCCGCTTGACCAGTTCAAGGAATGTGAACGGTGTCCGGAAATGATCGTGGTCCCCGCAGGTCGCTTCCTGATGGGGGCCGAGGACGGAGAAGCGGCAGGCACCGCCGATGAAGCGCCACAACACGAGGTCAGCTTTGCCAAACCCTTCGCCATCGGTCGCTTTACCGTGACAATGGGCGAATGGGACGCTTGCGTTGCGGCAGGGGGGTGCAGCTATCGACCCGCCGACCAAGGCTGGGGGCGCGGAAGGCAGCCTGCAATCAATATACTCTGGGATGATGCCAAGGATTATGTTGCCTGGCTCTCCCGCAGCACTGGCAGACCCTATCGTCTTCCCAGCGAAGCCGAGCGTGAATATGTCGCGCGCGCCGGGACGACAACGGCATATTGGTGGGGGGATTCGTTCGTGCCCGCGCAGGCAAATTGCGCCCCGGGAGATGGCGAGCTGATACCTGCGAGCATTGGCGACGTGCAGCCCGCCGCGGGCACGGGCACGCGACCCTTGCCGGTTCGCTCATTTGCTGCCAATCCCTGGGGCCTCTATCAGGTTCACGGCAACGTCTATGACTGGGTCGAGGATTGCTGGAATGACAGTTACAACGGAGCGCCATCCGACGGCTCAGCCTGGACCAGCGGGAATTGCAACAGACATGTGCTTCGCGGCGGCGCGTTCAGCCGGACGCCTCAAACCGCCAGATCTGCCGCACGCCTATGGTTCGCCTCCCCCAATCGCATGATCTATATGAGCGTTCGCGTCGCCAGAACGATGGAACGATAGCCGACCCGTATCGCCCGGGAGAGACGCATCGAACCCCGGCCGCGCGCCCCGGGGCGGGGTTCTCAATGCACCGAGCCTCGCGCGCCCTGTAGGCCAACCGCGCCACGCGAACCTTAATATTCGTCGCCGTCCACCCGTGGACCGGCATTCGCGGATTCCAGGTCGTCCAGAACGTTGGCTTTGTTATGGTCGTCGTCCCTTCGCCAACATCCAACCTCCTTTCCGTTTGCCTTCATTTGAAAAGCTATAGGCACTCGGTGGCGGCGTGCGCAGGTTGGCCTGAGCCGTGCGAAGAGCTTCGGTTACGCTCGAGCCGGTATGGGTGCGACGCTCAATCACAACCGCGTTTCCGCGGCTGTCGGGTTTTCCAAAGATTTCAATGACAAACATCATGCGAAGAGTTCCCGATCCTGGTCGAGACAAAAGGTAATTTGGGCTTTCAGCGATATCGTCGGAATCATCCCGCGCGAAAAAACGGGCAGGCAATATTAAAGTTCGGCAAAGCGGCGACCGAGATGCGAAATTGGGCCGCTTTTCGTCAATGGCTTCAGAGGCGAACGCTAGCACACGCAGGGAGCTCGCAAAGGCACTCGCGAGCTTGAAGGCGATCTAAGCATGACGAGGTGGTCAGATACAGCCGTATTTTCGGGCGCGCTCCAGCTCTTTTTTCGAAAAGAAGCATCGGCTTGGGCTGCGCTTCGAGTTCAGGCGATCATGAGGCAGTCGGAGATGGCGGCACTGGCACGCTCGGATATTTGTGTTCCGGCGGCAAAACCAGCCGATAAGCTCTCAATCTCGGTTCTGGCCAGGATGCCAAGACCCCGCCGCAGACGCTACAGGTCGCACGGCCCGGATTTCCCTTGGCCGACATTGACTCGGCGAGTTCATACGATGCTGCGCAGGACGGACAAGTAACATCGGACATTTTCATGGGACCAACATGATTGAATTGCCGGCGGTCCACTGAACTGGATCAATGCGACGCCAAAATGGCCGCACTCACTTGGCATTCACTTAGCGCTCACCAAACGATCGGCGCGCAGTCACAATGTCGCGAATTGCCTCGAACAGGTTCCGGCCTGCAAATCTTGCAAGATTCGCTTACCCGTGCGTCTTTCCAAATCGATGAACGTCGGTACGGACACAGCCCCCGAAATTCATCTCTCTGCCTCGAGCGCCGCCAACACCTTCGGCGGCGACATCGGCAGGCCGTAGAAGCGTTGTTTGCCGAGCGCATCGTGCACGGCATTGGCCACCGCCGCCATCACCGGCACCAGCGGCACTTCGCCGACGCCCTTGACGCCTTGCGGATGTCTTGGGTTCGGCACCTCGACCATCACGGTGTCGATCATCGGCAGGTCCGAACAGACCGGCATGCGATAGTCGAGGAAGCCGGGATTATCGACCTTGCCATCCCTGTTGTAGATGTACTCTTCGTTGAGCGCCCAGCCGATACCTTGCGCGACGCCGCCCTGCATCTGGCCCTCGACATAGCCCGGATGCACCGCGCGGCCGACGTCCTGCACCGCGGTGTAGCGAATGACGCGCACGATGCCGAGCTCGACATCGACCTCGACGTCGCAGATATGCGTGCCGAAACCGCCCTCCGCGCCTTCGGTATTGAGCTGCACGCCGGCGCCGATCGGCCCGCCCATCTGCGGGGCTTTCGCGGCGAGCTCGGCCAAGGTCAGCGGCTCGAACTGGCCGGCATTGGGGCTCGCCGGATGCGCGGCGCCGTTTTCCCATTTGACGGCCTCAGGGTCGATCTCCCAGATTTTTGCGGCGCGTTCACGTAAAGTCGAGATGACCTTCTCGGCCGACTGCGTCACCACCATCGCGGATGCAAACAGCACGCGGCTGCCGCCGGTCAGGTTCGAGAAGCCGACGCTCGCGGTGTCGCCGATCAAAACCGATACGCGGCGGTAGTCGATGCCGAGCAGCTCGGCGCAGACATTGGCAATCGCGGCGCGCGAGCCGCCGATATCGGGATGGCCCGTGGTGACGACGACGTTGCCGTCCTCGGTGATGTTGACTTGCGCGGAGGATTCCCCGCCGGCGTTGAACCAGAAGCCCGACGCAACGCCGCGACCTCGTGGCTTTCCTTGCAGCTTGCCAAGCGGCGCCTGGTAGTGCGGATGCGCCTTCGCCGCCTCCAGCGTCTCGATATAGCCGATGCGCGGAAACACCGGGCCATGCGCCGCTTTCGTGCCCTGCTTGGCGGCATTCTTCAGCCGCAGCTCCAGCGGATCCATTTTCAGCGCTTCAGCCAATTCGTCCATCACGCACTCCACCGCAAAGGCGCCGATCGGCGCGCCGGGCGCGCGATAGGCCGCGACCTTGGAGCGGTTGGAGAGCACGTCATAGCCGACCGACAACACGTTCGGGATATCGTAGGGCGAGAAGCTGCAGCCCACCGCGCCGCGGATCGGCGAGCCCGGTAGCGCGCCGGCCTGCAGATAGAAGGTGCCCTGGGCGGCGACGATGGTGCCGTCCTTCCTGGCACCGATCTTGACCGTGCTCTTCGAACCTGACGTGGGGCCCGTCGCCCGCATCACCTCCTCGCGGGTCATCACCATCTTCACCGGGCGGCCGGATTTTTTCGCCAGCAGGGTGGCGAGCGGCTCGAGATAGACGATGGTCTTGCCGCCAAAGCCGCCGCCGATTTCGGCCGGAATGGCGCGGATGTCGCTCTGCGGAAAGCCGGTCAGATACGCCGTCATGGCGCGCACCATGAACTGGCCCTGGCTCGAGCTCCAGATCGTGGTCTTGTTGTCGGCGGCGACGCTGACGAGGCAGGCGTGCGGCTCGATATAGCCCTGATGAACGGGGCGGGTCGTGAAGGCGCGCTCGATCACCACTTCGGCTTCGGCAAAACCTTTGACGATGTCACCCTTCTTGACTTCGAGTCGGCCTGCGATGTTCGACGGTTTTCCTTCGAACTTGTTGAACTCGTGCAGAATCGGCGCATCTACTTTTAACGCATCGTCGATCTCGATCGCCCACGGCAGCACCTCGTAATCGACCTCGATCAGTTCGCAGGCCTTGGCCGCGATCGCTTCCGTGGTGGCGGCAACGGCTGCAACCGGGTGGCCCGGGAACAGTGCCTTCTCGCGCGCCATCACGTTGCGGCACATCCAGCGCATATCTTGAATCCCGAGTATCACCGACTTGTCGACCGGAAAATCCACAATGTCTCGCGCGGTCACCACCGCTTTCACGCCCGGCAGCGCCTCCGCCTTCGAGGTGTCGATCGACTTGATGCGCGCATGCGGATGCGGGCTGCGCAGGATCTTGCCCCAGATCTGGCCGGGCATCGTGGTGTCGGCGGCAAAGGCCGCGCGGCCCGTGACCTTGTCGACGCCGTCGGGGCGAATGGTACGCTGGCCGATCCACTTGTTGTGGGTGATGACGTTCATTGCCAGGACTCCTTAATTCCTTGCTCCCGCATTTCGGCCGCGGTCTCAAGAACCGCGCGGACAATCTTGTCGTAACCGGTGCACCGGCAGAGATTGCCGGCAAGCCAGAAGCGGACCTCTTCCTCGCTGGGCCGCGGATTCTTCTTAAGCAGAGCTTCGGAAGCGACCAGCATGCCCGAGGTGCAGATGCCACACTGCAGCGCCGCCATTTCCAGGAATTGCCGCTGCAGCGGATGCAGTTTCTCGCCGTGGGCCATGCCTTCGATGGTACGGAGCTCACGACCCTCGGCTTCGGCGGCGAGCATCAGGCAGGAACAGACTAGGCGATCGTCCAGCGTGATGCTGCAGGCGCCGCAATCGCCGGAGGCGCAGCCTTCCTTCGAGCCAGTCAGACCAAGCGGCCCGCGCAAGGCGTCGAGCATGGTGTCGTTGGGCTCGCAGAGAAACTCCGCCGGCTCGCCGTTGATAGTGGTGGAAACATGCAATTTCGCCATGGTCTTCAACTTCCTCCGGCGCGTTGCGCGGCGATTGTCGCCGCGCGCTTCAAGAGCACGCCGGCAATTCTGGTGCGGTAGGCGATGGTGCCGCGCTTATCATCGATCGGACGACAGGCGGCGGAGCAGGCGCTCGCAGCGGCGTTCAGCGCCGCATCGCCGAGCTTGCTGCCGATCAGCGCCTTGGCCGCCGCCTCGACCAAGAGCACGGTCGGCGCTACCGCGCCGAGCCCGACCCGGGCAGCGGTGCATACTCCGTCCTTCAGCGTGAGGCTGACGCCGCAGCCGACCACGGCGATGTCCATTTCGGTGCGCGGAATCATCCGCAGATAAGCATCGCCCGAACCGGGTGACCGTGGCGGCAGGGTAAAACTGACGAGGATTTCGCCGGGTTTCAGGTTAGTGCGGCCGGGACCGGCCGGCACTTTCTCGACCGGCATTTCACGACGTCCATTCGGCCCCTGGATCGTGACGATGGCACCGGCCGCGATCAAGGCTGGCACACTGTCCGCGGCCGGAGATGAGTTGCAGAGATTGCCGCCCGCGGACGCCCGTCCCTGGACCTGCATGGAACCGATGAGATTGACCGCCTCCAAGACGCCGGGCCAGACTTTTCCGAAGCGGCCGTGTTCGGCCAAGACTGCGCCGGGGACGGCGGCGCCGACGCGAAAACCACCATCGGCGGTTTCCTCGATGGTCGTCATCTCGGATATTTTCTTGATGTCGACGATCAGGCCCGGCTTGACGGCGCCGGAGCGCATCTGCACCAAAAGATCGGTGCCGCCGGCCAGGATGCGCGCCGTACTTCCGGCGGCCGCGAACGCGCCGATCGCTTCATCGAGCGTGTTCGGAGCCAAATATCGGGTATCGGTCATGGTCGTTCCGCCGTTTCCCTGGTCCGGTGATGTGGCCTCACCTTGCAGGCCTTTAAGATGACGGAAGTCTACACGGACGGATGCGATTGGAACAGCCGCCTAGGCCCGGTGTCAGCGGCAGGCTCCCATGCGTGGGGCGGGCTTGCGCCGCATAATCGTGCTTCAAAAAACGGGCCCGCTTTTCGTCATAGCCGGGCTTGACCAGGCTTGACCGGGCTATCCACGTCTTTGAATGATGCTACGACATGCCGGAATCGGCATTGAAACGGTAACTTCATGAATCGTACTTCGACGATCCTATTTGGCGCGGTCATATTGGCGCTTTTGTGCGGGCCGCGGCAGGCATCGGCGCAGCAACTACTCCCCTTCCCCGCCAGACCGACGGTGGCGCCAGCCAGACCACCGGCGGCCCCCTCCCCCCGCGCCGCGTCCTGTCACAATGGCGCGAGCTTTGATCGCTTCCTCGCCGACCTCAAGCAACAGGCTGCCGCCGACGGCGTCTCGCAGCGCGCGCTGGCCGAGGCCGCGCCCTACCTCGTCTACGACCAGGGCATCGTCAACCGCGATCGCGGCCAGCGCGTGTTCGGCCAGATCTTTACCGAGTTTGCGGGGCGCATGGCCGCGCCCTACCGGATGCAGCAGGGACAGGCCCGGATCAAAGCCTATTCGGCGGCGTTCGCGCGCGCCGAGAAGGAATACGGCGTACCGCCGGCCGTGATCGCCGCGTTCTGGGGGCTGGAAAGCGATTTTGGCGCCAACATGGGCAAGCTGCCGACGCTGCGTTCGCTGGTGTCGCTGGCCTACGATTGCCGCCGCTCCGAGATGTTTGCGAACGAGACCATCGCGGCGCTGAAGATCATCGACCGCGGCGATCTTGCGCCCGACGAGATGATCGGCTCCTGGGCCGGCGAGCTCGGCCAGACGCAATTTCTGCCGACGCATTATTTCAACTATGCCGTCGACTATGACGGCGACGGCCGCCGCAACCTGTTGAGCAGCCCGCCGGATGTGATCGGCTCGACCGCGAACTATATCGCCACGGGCCTGAAATGGCGGCGCGGCGAGCCCTGGCTGGAAGAAGTGCGCGTGCCGCAAAACCTTCCATCGGGTTTTCCTTCAGGTTTTCCTTGGGACCAGGCCGACCTGACCATCCAGCTGCCGCGCTCGAAATGGGCGCAACTGGGTGTGACCTATCCGGATGGCAAGGCGTTGGCGAATGACAATCTACCGGCGTCGCTGCTGTTGCCGATGGGCCGCATGGGGCCGGCGTTTCTGGCCTATGCCAATTTCGCCGCCTATACCGAATGGAATAATTCGCTGATCTATTCGACCACCGCCGGCTATCTCGCAAGCCGCATCGCGGGCAGCCCGCCGATGCATCGCCCGGTGGCTCCCGTCGCGCAATTGCCGTTCACCGAGATCCGCGAATTGCAGCAGCTCTTGGTGCGCGCGGGCTTCAATGTCGGCAAGGTCGACGGCGTGCTCGGCCAGCAGAGCCGAACTGCGGTGAAAGCCATGCAGATCAAATACGGCCTGCCGGCGGATTCCTGGCCGACCGCGGAGCTATTGGCACGGATGCGGGGCCCTCGCGCGCAACCTCGGCCCGAGGCGGCATTGCCTGTCGCGCGCTAGCACCCATATCAAGCGGACCAAAATCTCAAGCGGACCAAAATCCGTTTCAATCAAGAAAGCATCACATGTCCTTTTACGACGCGACCGTTCCCGCCTTCCTGCAGATTCTCGGCAGCCTCTCAGGGCTCCTCACCAAAGCCGAAGCGCATTGCAAGGCAAAGAATATTGCGCCCGAGGTGTTGCTCGGGGCGCGGCTCTATCCGGATATGCTGCCGCTGACGAAGCAGATCCAGCTCGCCTGCGATTTCGCGGCCAAGAGCTGCGCCCGCCTCACCCATAGCGAAGTGCCGTCCGTGCCCGACACCGAAAAGACTTTCGATGAATTGAGGCAGCGGATCGCCAAGACCGTCGACTATGTGAAGGCGTTCAAGCCCGCGCAGTTCGAAGGCGCCGATGCCAAGGACGTCACCTTCCCGGCCGGACCGAACAATTCCATCACGCTGAAGGGCCAGGAATTCGTTACCCGTTTCGCATTTCCGAATTTTTATTTCCATGCCGCGACCACGCATGGAATTTTACGCCACAACGGCGTCGAAATCGGGAAACGTGATTTCCTGGGGATTGCCTGACACTTCCCGTCATTCCGGGGCGCGCGAAAGCGCGAACCCGGAATCCATAACCACGATCATGAGTATGGATTCCGGGCCTGCGCCAAGCGGCGCATCTACGATGTGCAATTGCACATCGGAGAATGACAGCAGTGGGAGGACTGCGCGCGGGTCCCCCGCGAAATCCGAATAGCTCGCGGCATTGCATCAATGCCCGCGATGCCTAATTCTTCTGGATCAGTCATCTGCCGAAAGCAACAACATGAGCGCGTCGACCAAACTCTTCGAGCCCTTCAAGCTTGGCCCGCTC
>JBATYU010001052.1:0-2560 GCA_049674245.1 Bradyrhizobium sp.
ATTTCAACGCGCGCCGCTTCCGCCTCAGGGGCGCCGATCAGGCCGGCCGCAACGTCGCGATCGATCTCGGCGAGCTGATCCTTGTAGACGGTCGCCTCGCTGCCGTCACTTGGCGGCCGGTTACCGCGGCCAAGCGGCCAGAGCACGGCGAAGATCGCCGCAGCCGTCATCAGCGCGAACACAAACCACAATGTCATCGAGCGGGTTCCGGCGGCACAAGAGACACCGATGCGCCGCTTTACACCACCATCGCCAAGCCCCGCAATTGACAATTCGCAATTCGCGGGCACCGCCCGGCAATCCCGAAAGCTCAATAGATTTATATGGTTAGTAGATCAGAAATTCAGCGCTTTGCGCTATCTGCCGGCCATGCCGATTTTCAACCGGCGCGCGACGACTTGCGTTCTCCGGTCAGCGCGTTTTCGGCCGCCCGGGTCATCAGCGATGCGTAGTCGTGACCAAACAGGACCTCACAGAAGCGGATCGCGGCCGAAACCTGCATCTGACGGTAACCGCGCGTCCGAAGATCGCCGCTGCGCAGCGATTCCACCAGTGCCTCGGTGGATTGCTCGACATAATGCTGCAGATCGGAATAGGTCCGCAGCGTGACCTCGTTGATCGCAAGCTCGCTGGCATAGGTGCGGCACACCGCGACAAAGTCGATCAGCGCGGCGACCTCGTCAACCTCGGTACTGTCGACCCTGGCGGCGGCGGAAATGTCCTTGTCGGGACGCTGGCGGAGGAGGCGCCTCACCCGCCCGGGCACGCTGTCGATTTCCGACTGCACGGCGTTGGAGATATCGGCTCGGATCGCCGCAAGCTGGCGGCCCCAAGTAGAATCGTTGCGCAGATCAAGTTCGGTGCGCAGGCCGCGGACGCCATCATGAAGCGCCTTCAGATGCTCGGCGACGTCTTCGAAACGACCGCGCTTGATGTCGAGCCGCAGGCTCGCCGCCAGAACCGACAGATCGTGCAAGGCGATGGAGACGGCGATGCCATAGGGCGTCGCGGCCACACGAATCTCGTCGTCGGACGCCGCCATCTTGATGGCGAGGCGGATGATTTGCCACGGCGCGGCCAGCTTCTGCATCACCAGCGACAGCGCGAACGGCAGTAATTGCGGGGTCTGCAGCGAAGGAACATTGAGCGCGTCGCTGACGGACTCCATCTGGGGCTCGCCGAACATGCGCAGGAAACCGGGAACCCGGCTGCCGAGCGTATCGAGCGCGTCGCGGGCCCGCAAAACCGAACCGATCGAAAGCAGGTCCTCGACGATCTCAGGTGGACCGACACGGGCCAGCGCGCGCTGCATGTCGTTGCCGCGCACCGGAGTCGCCAATCTTAAGACCGCATCCGCCGTGGCGAGCTGCAGCTTGCGCACCGCCGGCTCAACTTCGTGGGTCGCGCCGGTTTCGCGTATCCCGATCAGCGCCGCTTCGAAGGCGCGGGCGGAATCGGGCGCCCCGTCACGCAGCAACCACTGCCACACCGGCAGTAGCGAGGCGCGGCGGATCTGGCCCGGCCGTGCCGCGACATTGCCGTCGACCAGAAATGGCTCGAGCGGACGGAACAACAGCCGCGCCGGATCGTCGGTACGCGGACGCACATCGTCTTCAACGCCGCGCACGATCTTGCGCAATTGCCCGAGCACGAAGTTGGCGACGGTCAAGTCTTCGCCGCGCTCGATGGCGCGTTCGAACTCCCGCATCAGCAGCGCCTGCGATTGAGGCGGAAGCTGTGCGAGATACTCCCTCAGCCGCTCGGTCGATGTCTGGCTCATGCGCCCGCTGTGCACATTCTGTCGCGCGAACCGCTGAAAAAACGTGTCTGCCGGTCATGATAGATGCCCCGGCGTTAAGAAGTCGTTAGCGAAAAGATTCAGCAAATCAACGAGTTAGAGTGCCCAACTAATGCAAATGGCCCATTTGATAACATTGAGGAAATTGGCAAAGTTACTAACGGCCCCAAAGGTCACGTTCGATTTTTTTGATTCGCCCCTTTTGGAGCCAGCACCATCGCGGATTAGTGGCCGGTTTAGATGACCGCAGTGGCAAGTTTGAATCGGCCAATAAGCCTGATTTGAAAGGGGTGGCTGCCCCGGATGGGGCAGCGTTACCCTTCCTCCTAAAAGGGGCTGCGGGCGATAAGGAGTTCGATTGCCGTTAGCACTCGCGGATCAACCCTGAGGGATATCTCCATGAGGAAGCACCTCCCTTTTTGGCTGGTCGCCAGGACAGTGACCGAAGGCGCCTTCGGTGCCGTCTGATTTCTAAGAGCTTCTGCATCGGTAAATTGTCCAGTCGCGTGTACCCGGTGCGTCCAAGTTGGCTTACCGGACGCCACGCAAGACTCGGTTCGCGGCTGCTCGCTAGGCTTTGCCGCAGCCGTCATCGCAGACGGCAGACTTCAACGCGCTTGCAAGGCGCAACGCTCCTCGAACCGGACAGGCGAATCTCTCGCATCCGGCTCTCGGACAAGAGCTCACGCTTTCGCGTGCAACGCCTTCTGCAGTTTCTGACCATTTATCGGAGTTGATAGGTTTCCCAATCTCCATGGTCCT
>JBATYU010001053.1:0-11298 GCA_049674245.1 Bradyrhizobium sp.
ATCCTGAGACGCGGACGCACTTGGCCTTGGATAAGGATGCGCCCGTTTCTTGCCCGGGTCAGCGAACCGGTGTGGTCAGGTCACTTGCCATCCTGGGCGGACTTCATCACAACTACGCCCGTGTTTAGGTTTTCGGTACACACAGGGAGGTAGTGGCCACGAGATAACGAATCCACGGCTCGCTCTGCGTCATATAAGGGCCAACTAGACGCCCGGTAACCCCGAATTTATTCGCCCGGCATTTCTGCGCCCAACGGTCAGCTCAGCTAGCCCTGGTTGATATTTGGCCAGTGTGACCGTCAACATCTGTGTTGTTGATGAATTTCTCGAAAAGCACGGCCCCAGTTTCTCGCATTAGCGCTCTCGCACGTCCTAGCTCCTGCTCCCTTTCGGCTTTCTGATCACTGGTTGCAGGTCGGAGCAGCAGGTTAGCGCGAACGATACGGGCGAGGCACTCAGGAATACGGGCATGCCGCTCGGTCGCAACCTTGATTGCCTCATCAGCGGTGGCGAGAGCAATTGCATCATCGCCATTCAATCTGTAGGCATTTGCTAAGTCAGCCAGAATACGCGGTTCGTTTTCTAAACCGGCTTTTCGCGATCGAGCGAAGCTGAGAGCATCGGACAAATCTTGAATCGCCGAGGTGAGTCTTCTTGCGACGATATGAGAAAGACCACGATAGGCTTGGCCATAGGCTCGCAGATAGGGGTTGCCGCTCTTTACGCCCAGGGAAAACGCTCGGTCGGCGTGCTCTTGAGCCAGTCCGATGTTTCCCTCTGTCCACGCGAGGTCGACATAGGCCCAACTAGGTATAACGTGATGGAGAGTATCAATTTGGTCACTCTCTAACTGGATGATGTGATCGAGGAATGGACGAGCCTCATCTGTTCGACCGAGCATCACCAACGTTCGACCGCGCATCACAGTCAGCCAAATCTCGACATCGAAACCTAGCGTTTGTCTGTCAAATTTTACGATTTTGTGCGCCTCTTCCGTTGCCTCAATATTCATTTGAAGCGCTTCAGCCATGAGGCCTGACAGCCACAGTGCGTGACTGAGTACAGCCTTAAGCGTGATTTGAACGCTGGGATCGTTACCCCGGTCGGCGATCGCTTTAGCTTCGCGGATCTTTTCCACATACTCATCTGCCGAACCGCCGTTTGCCAGAATTCTTCCATAAGCTGCGTGAATGAGCGCATTGGCCCTCACATCTCCCAAGGCGGTGGCTAGTTGCTTGGCTTCCTCGAAATAGACGAGAGCATCTTGCGCCGAGAGTCCTTCCCGCCAACCAAAGTTTACAATTTGACCGGCGGCCATCATCCTCAAGTAGTTTATCGGCTGAGACGGGGGCAGGTTTGATAGCAACTCGCGGACCTTCTTCCAGCTTCTCATTGCCTGACTTGGATCGTTCGTGCCAATCCAAACGGCGGCGCGCATATTCTGTTGTGCCGCTTTGAGATTTTCACCGGCCTGCTCCAAGTGATATGCCAGCAGAGAAGCCCGCTCTTCGGCGTGATCTTTAAAGAGACTCTCAATTGCTTGCGCCACTTTTGAATGAAGCTCGCGGCGACGCTCGTGCAGTAGTGATCGATAGGCAACCTCTTGGATAAGCGGGTGACGAAATGCAAGGAGCCGCTGTTCGAAGGGCGGCACATCGTAAAGCAGTTCAGCTTGCCTCAAATGCTGGGCCGCTTCCGATAGCTCAGCCGGGGCCAAACCGGCGATCGCATCCAGAATTGATGTCGAAATCTCGCGACCAACTACTGAAGCAATCTCGAGAACCCTTTTTGCGCTCTCTTCAAGACGGTCGATACGCGCCGCAATAACGGCTTGCACCGTTGGGGGCAGCGGGATCGCATCAATGCCTCCTTTCAATCGGTAGGCGCCCTTTTCGCCTTCAAAATCTCCACGTTCCACGAGCGCATTGACAAGTTCCTCCAGAAAGAAAGGATTTCCTTGTGCGCGCTCAATGATGTTCCTGCTCAGCAATGCGAGTGAAGGGTCGTTCCCAAAGTGATCCTGCAATAGGACGGCCGCCTGCGCCGGCGGGAGGGGCGGCATGTTGATTTGGCGATAGTGTGATCGCTGCATCAGGGGTGCAGCAAATCCTGGCCTGAAATTAACGACCAGAAGGGTCGTGGTGCCAACAACTGCATCAGCTAACGCCTCAATGAACTCTTCGCTTGCCGCGTCGATCCAATGCAGATCTTCGATGATAACAACCGCAGTAGGTACCCTAGGTGACCGCGGCAGAGTTCTCACAAAATCCAGCAGCAGCGTTTTTCGTGTTTTTGGGTCGAGCTTAACTGCAGCCTGCAGAGGGTCGGCGAGGCCTAACAACTCCAATAATACGGACGATAACTGCTCAGACACGGGGAGGGCTGCTAACTGGTCAAGGACGCGACGGCGAGAAATATCGGCTGCTTCTTTGACGCGAAGGCCAAAGTAATCGCGCAACAAGCTCAGCACTGGCTGAAATGGAGTTGCCCTGCCATGAGCCAAGACGCGCGCCTCATAGACGCGGATATCCTTTTGACGGCAACTTTCGGCAAACTCGAAACAGAGACGGCTCTTACCAATGCCCGCCTCACCGACGATACCCACAACACGACCATCTCCCTTCATCGTATTTTCGAGTTCTAGTGAGAGAGCGGAGAATTGGTCGGTTCGGCCAGTGAGAGGGCTTAACCGTCGGCCGCTTCGAAACACACCGCTTGAGGGAGCGTGCTGAAGTCCTCTGAGTTTGAATATCTCAATGGGTGCCGCGATCCCGCGAATGGTTTGTGGACCTAACGGGTCAACTTCAACGAATTGTTTGGCAGCATCGTAAGTCTCTCTCGAAATTAGAATAGTACCTGCACCAGCCAGCTGCTCCAAGCGATTTGCAAGGTGCACATTTGCGCCCGCGGCATCATAGGTTTGGTAAATTCCGTGTTCCATTGTTTGAACGACAACTTCGCCTGTGTGAACGCCTACGCGGATCTGCAGGTCTACATCATTTAAACGAGCTATCCCGTCTTGCATTGCAAGGGCGGCCAAGCAGCCACGCACTGCGTGATCCTCATGAGGTTGCGGGGCACCGAACAGTGCCATGACCCCATCGCCTTGTGATTTGTTGACGACACCGTCGTAACGAACAACGGCTTCATTCATGAGGTTGAGAACAGGTTGCAAACGTCGCATCCCCAGTTCAGGGTCGCTCAAACTATCAAGGAGGCCAGTTGAGTTGCGAATGTCCGCAAATAGAATTGTGAGCCGCTTACGCTCTCCACCTTTAGCGTTCAGCGATCTCAGGACATGCTGCCACGATTGATTGGATGCCTCTGCCGCTATCGGCTTCAGGGCAGTGCTGCAACGCCCACAAAAGCGAGCCGTCGGCCCATTAAGGTGACCACAGGCGCTGC
Source organism: Bradyrhizobium sp. (assembly GCA_049674245.1). Lineage (GTDB taxonomy): Bacteria > Pseudomonadota > Alphaproteobacteria > Rhizobiales > Xanthobacteraceae > Bradyrhizobium. Next base: position 3,406 of record JBATYU010001053.1, read on the forward strand.
ACTCAATTCCGAGGGTAGCCCCGCATCCTTCGCAATACTCATTGGTCGCCTTATTCTGGCAACCGCAACGCAAACATTGCATTAATAGCCCCTATGGCAGCGGAGCGTGACTGCACAAAAATCATAATCCTGTTTGCGGATCAATTCCATACCGCTCTGCGACAACCACTGCTCTGGGCGCGTCATTGCGTCGCGGCGATCTTGGGGCGCAAGCCCTGCCTCGATTATCAATTTTCCAGACAAAGCATGAGCGCGCCGCGGAAACGCGGTTGTCCCTCCGATCCTAAATGGACTGCGTAAATCCGACACGTAGCGGATGAGTATGAGATAGGTTACATTAGAGAAATTTCTTATGGAAGTGCGGCAAAGTGGGGCAACATGAGCTTTTTGAACTGGCCCACGGAAGAGGTGCTTCCGAGCCGGCGTTCTCAGCAGCATCGTCGACGCGTGTTGTCGGACTTGTTCAAGAAATTCCATCGCGCATTTCCCGAAGTGACCTATGAATTGCTCTGGGAGTCTCCAACGATCAATGCCCAGGCTTGGCGACTTGGGTCCGCGCGGTTCGTGCGGGTTTATGGAGGTTTGGCCCGACACCCGACCATCACAAAATATGGACTAGCGTTGATGCTGGCGCACGAGACGGGTCACCATTTAGGTGGTTTGCCGCGCGATCCCCACATGACTTGGATGACTTGGCAGGGCCAGGCTGATTATTGGGCTGCGCGAACGGGGATGCGCCTGGTGTTCGGTCCCAAGGCCGACCAAATGACCCTCCGTGGGGCGCGAGAGTTTTTCATTCTTCACGAAGACCTTAGCAGACTAATGGATGGGGACGAACCTGACCTATCCGCCAGTTGTCGCGATCGCATTTTTCGGGCTGGAGCTTCGAACCGTGGAATGCCATCCTGCGCTAAGAAAGAATTTCGAGAATGCTTTGGGTGCGATTTTCCAACCGCTTGATTTGGAAAAGCATGTCAATCAATGGAGGCTAGTATGGGTGGATTGGTCCTAACGAAAGGTACCCGCCATTTGATTCAACATTTTCAAAAGGAGTTCAAAGCAAATCGTTTGAGCGATCTCAGAAACGATAACATTCTCGGAACCACAATTCCAATTAAGGTTGCCTTCGCTGACTCAAGTTTTGATCTTTTGGGGCTGACGAACACCATCAAGCACAACCACTCGCCTAGAGGAGACCACAAGTGTCTGCTTCCGGACGACAACTCCGGGGGGCAGCCTCATCTGGAGGCAAGGTGGATGTATTTCTTAGGTAACAACGCAAACGTGCTCACCCCCACCAATCATCAGAAAATCAGGCAGCTCATCTCGATGGTTCTAAACGATCCATCCTACGACCACATCGATTTCGATTGTATCGATTATACTCCTCAGACAGTGTTTTCTGCAGACGAATACGACAACACCGGGCAGCCGGCTAAGTACCTGCGGATTGTATTGGGAACTCCGCCTTTGAACAAATTCCCCGGAGATCCGAACTTAGAGTTGGATCCACAGGGCGGCTACAGTTTTAACTTCGTTCCTGCAGACGGGAATCGTGATGGTGATGGTAATAGTGATGGTGACGGCAATGGTGGTTAGGCAGACCCTTGTGTGTACCGAAAACCATATCCGAGTTTAACAGGTAACAGAATCGGCTAAGTTGGCGCGATGGTCGCGCTGATCTGCTTCGTTCTGACCGTGCTGGCCTCGCCGTTCAAGTCGAAGAGTCGGCTTGAGGCAGAGAATGCGGCGCTCCGGCATCAGCTGATCGTCCTGCGACGCAAAGTGAGGAGCCCGGCTCGGCTTTCGAACAACGATCGCTGGTTCTTCGTCCAGCTCTATCGCTGGTTTCCGTCGATCCTGGAGGTCCTCAAAATCATTCGCCCTGAGACGCTGGTGAGGTGGCATCGGGCCGGCTTTCGCCGCTATTGGCGCTGGAAATCGCGGTCACGGGGAGGGCGCCCGCAACTCGAGATAGAGCTACGTGGGTTGATCCGGCAGATGAGCATGGAGAACTTGCTTTGGGGTGCGCCGCGCATTCACGGTGAACTGCTCAAAGTTGGGTTTGAGGTCGCTCAATCAACGGTAGCCAAGTACATGGTCAAGCGACGCGGGTCGTCCGGTCAAGGGTGGCGGACCTTTCTGCGCATCCACGCACCGGATACTGCCCCATGGATTTGTTCGTTGTCCCGACCATTGGCTTCAGAATACTCTACGGTTTTGTGATTGTGCGACTTCATCGCAGAGATCTCGTTTGGATCAACGTTACAAGCAACCCGACAGCGGAGTGGGTCGCGCGTCAGATCACCGAGGCTTTTCCTTGGGATGGGGCTCCGCGCTATATGATCCGGGACCGGGATCGGATCTACGGTGCCGTTGTCACACGCCGTCTGCGTGCCATGGGCATCCGGGACAAACCGATCGCGCCAGCTTCACCTTGGCAGAATGGCTTTGCCGAACGGCTGATCGGATCGATCCGGCGTGAGTGTTTGGACCATGTCGTTGTCTTGGGCGAGGCACATCTGCGCCGGATTCTGAAATCTTACGCCGCCTATTACAACTGCGTCAGAACGCATCGGTCTTTGCACAAGGATGCACCGGCCTTTCGGCCTGTTCAGCGGTCCGGCATCATAACTTCAAGCACCCTCCTTGGCGGACTTCACTACCAATACTCCCGGGGTTAGGGTTTTCGGTACACACAACCGGCACCCGAGCCGATTGGTTCGGCTATGAGCTATGATGCCGATGTCGATCGTGCACACCGTCTAATCCCGCTGGTAAAGGAGGGGTTCGCCACCAGCCTAACCGAAGCCGCCACGCGGTTTGCGCTGTCTCACCCGGCGATGGGCACTTTCTTGGTCGGTATGGCGACGCCCCAACAGTTTGAGGACGCACTCGCCGCGGTCCAAAAAGGCCCACTAACGCAAGCTGCGCTCGACCGTCTGTCAGCGCTGCGGCAGGCGCTCTCTGGCGAACCACGATGATCACTCAGATTGCTCATACACGATTGCAGCTTGCCGTGTTGTGTGATGACAAGGCAAGACTGAAACGCTTCGCCTCCCACCCCGTGCTTGCGTAGGGCGCAAGACGGCTGGCTCCGCCAGCATCGTCTTCAAGGCCTATCGCCGGAAGTCAAAGCCACCATTGATGGCGGCCCGATCCGCGATCATCAGGTTTGTAATGAGCACCCGCCTTCGGAGGACATCAAACTTCCATAACATCTGGTCAGCGAAGCCTCGTTGCCGTTACGGTTGGCAACAGGAAGTTGCGCGGTCAAAAACCTGTAGCGATCTCCACTAGGCGGCGATAGGCGCTTTTGCGCGCGTCGCGGATCGGTTCGGCCGGTCCGGTGGTCGGGCCGAGTGGGACAAAGCGCACGTTGCTGATACCGACGAAGCGGAGCGCCTCGCGCAAATAAGGCGTCGCCATGTCGACGCGACCGCGGTTCATGCCGGTGACGAAATCGCCGCCACTGGCGAGGATCACCAGGGTCGGCCTGTCCTTGAGCAGAGGCAGGTAGCCCTGCGCCGGGTCGAAGCGGAACGTCAGTCCCGGCTGGATGATGACGTCGAGCCATTGTTTCAGCTTGTAGGGAATACTGAAGTTCCACATCGGCGTTGAGATCAGCACGCGATCAGCGAGGGACAAGCGAATCGCGATGCGCTCCGCTTCCGCAAAGCCATCGCGCTGCGCGTCCGTGAAGGCCTTTCCGTTCAGGCGGGCGTATTTGGCGTCGAGGATCTCGCCGGCAAATTCCGGCAGATGATCCCGCCAGAGGTCCATCAGGTCGATGTCCCAGTCCGGCCGCACGCGGCGAAACTGATCGAGAAAGACACGCGCACCGGCCGCCGATTCGGAATCGGCACGGGGTGAGCAGGCGAGATGAAGCAGCTTTGGCAACCTCCGGGCCTTTCATCCGAGCGCTTTGATGACGGTATCGGCGTTGGTCACGACGGAGACGTTCTGCAGCGCGAAATTGACCGAGGCGTTGTGCCAGTCGGCATTCATCGTCGAACAACAATCCTCTGGCACGATCATGAAATAGCCCTTGTCGGCGCCGGTACGGGCGGTGTGCTCGACCGACATGTTGGTCCAGGCGCCGGTATTGATGATCATGTTGCGGCCCGTCGCCTTGAGGATGGTTTCCAGCCGTGTGCCCTCCCAGGCGCTCATGCGCATCTTTTCGACGACGAAGTCGCCCGCCCGCGGCTCCAGTCCTGAGACCGGGGCCGCACCCCAGCTGCCGCGCACCATGGCCTTGCTGTCGACAAGCCCCTCGAACAGGGGCGCGTTCAGCGTGACGCCGGGCGCCCCCTGCTCGACGATAAACCAGACATGGATGATGACGATGCCACGGGCCCGCGCGACCTCAGCCAGGCGGCGGACATTGTCGACGACGCGCTGCTCGCGTGCATGTGCGGGCGCCCCGGACTCTGCGAAGGCGCCGCCTTCCATGATCACGTCGTTCTGCAGATCCTGGATGATCATCGCGCAGCGTTGCGGATCAAGCTGCATGTCGGCGCCGGTCAGGTTGGGTGCCGGAGCAGCGGAACTTGCACTTGCGCCAGCGCCGCCGCGCCTGCCGCTCATATAGGGCTCGTGACGCGGCCCGACCTTGGTCGGGATCGCATAGACCGAATGGGTCGCGGTCAAATACAGCGTCCGGAAATCGGGGCCGCCCCAGGCAAGATTGGCGACCATCTCGGCAAGGCGGACCTTGCCGAGCAGATCGCCGGCTGGTGAATAGACCCAGACGCCGCCGGGCGCGGTCACCCAGACATTGCCGCGCTGGTCGCATTTCATGCCGTCGGGCAGCCCAGGCTCAAGTTCAGAGCGAATGCCGCTGGCAAAAACGCGCGGATTGGCAAGGGAGCCATCGGCTTCGACGTCGAAGGCGCGGATCAGCGCCTGCACGGTGTCGTTGACGTAAAGCACGCGCTGGTCCGGCGAAAAGCACAGCCCGTTCGGCTGGTCGAACAGTTCACGATCGACCAGGAGTTTCGGCGGGCCACCGCCGGGCGGCACGCGATAGACGCCTTGAAATCCGAGCTGCCGCGGCCGCTCGACGCCATAAACCGGCATGCGCCCGTACCAGGGATCGCTGAAATAGATCGCGCCGCTGGAATGGACGCAGACGTCGTTCGGGCTGTTGAGCTCCTGGTTGTCGAAATGCGAGGCGAGCACCTCGCGCCGGCCGTCCTGGCGTTCGCGAATGAGCGAGGAGGTGGCATGTTCGCAGACGATAAGGTTCAACTCCGCGTCGTAGGTCATGCCGTTGCATTTGTTGGACGGACGCCTGACCTCGACGACGCCGCGGCGGGCGTCCCAGCGCCGCCGTATGTCGGCGGGCATGTCGGAAAACAGTAGATACTGATCCACGGGATGCCAGATCGGTCCCTCCGTGAACTCGAAGCCCGTCCCCACCTGGCCGACCGGCGCATAGGGATCGATCAGATCTTCGAATTCCGGGCGCAGGGTGACATGCGTCATCGGTCGCGTCCTTTGCGCTTCACGCCGGGAACCAGTTCCGCTGCGGCAGGCTTTGCACGATGGGGCCGGGCACCTGGTCATGCAGCCGTCCAACCACGGTGCCGCCTTCGATCTGGGCGGGTCTGTCGTGGACAGGGAGCAGATAGCGCGATCCGCTCAGGAGCTTTTTGATCGAGGCCTTTTCCGCCCTCTTGCTAGTACCGTGGTTGCCCGTGGTGCGCGGCTCGGCGTCGTGGATCTCGTTGAAGGGCGTCACGATCTGGTCGTTGAAATCATAGATCACGTCGCCGCAAATCGTCGCGATGCCGTCGGCGGTGTGAACATGGATGTTCATCGAACCCTCGGTGTGGGCGTTGGCGGCATCGCAATAGACCCCCGGCATCAGTTCGACCGGCCCGGTGATCTCGAGATCCAGAAAACGCAGGGCGCCCTTGGTGTGCAGGCGGTCGATCAGGTGCTTGATGTCGGGCGCCGGATATTGCGGATGCATCAGCCCCGATACTGAATATTCGAGTTCGCGGCGGTTGAGGACAACCGTCGTATTCATCGGGAACAGATCGTCCTTGCCGGCGTGGTCGATATGGAGATGCGTATGGCAGATGAAACGCACGTCGCCCATGCGAACGCCATGCCGCGCCAGCTGGTTTTCGATCATGTTCTCGTGGAACTGCAGGCCGCGCATACCGAGCGTTTCCATGATCTGGTTGGAGCGATAGCCGGTGTCGACCACGACGGGATAGGGGCCGCCGACAATCAGAAAGCCGAGCGTCAGGACGCGGCGGGTGCGCCCGCAGTCGCGCCCAAGCACGAGAAAACTCGATTCCAGTTCGATATCGCCATAGTCCAAAATTTTGATTTCCAACGGCATCGCTTCCTCCAACTCTCAATTATTTCTATGGTTTGAGGCGATAGACGCGCATGGCGGTCGTCCCAAAAATCGCGTCACGCTGGTCCGCGCGAAGTCCCGCGGCAGCGGCGCGATGGGCGTCCACCAATTCGCGATAAGAGGTCCAGAGTTTTTCGATCGGAAAGTTCGAGCCGAACAGGCAGCGTTCGGCGCCGAAGATCGCAACGGTGTCGGTCAGGACATCTGCGATATGCACGGGATCGTTGCGATGGATAAAGGTGCCAAGGCCGGAGAGCTTTGCGACGATGTTCGGGCATTTCGCAAGCTGCGCCATGCCAGTGCGCCAGGCGGCGCGGCCCTGCGTCGAGAGATCTTCCCACATCCCTGCGTGCTGAAGGACGAAGGTCACCTTGGGACAAGCTTCGGCAAGGTCCGCAGCATCCGTCATCTGCGGTGCGAAAACCTGCAGATCAAAACTCCAGCCGTAATCGGCAAGCCGCGCGATGTTGCGACGGATTTTTGCGTCAGCGCAGAGGTCGGGCCGCGCCGCAAAGCGGTACAGCGGGTTTTCGTGCCAGTGCAACTGCATGCGGACGCCGCGTAACAGCGGATATCTGGCAACCCGGTCCAGTTGCGGACGGACGTCATCCACGTTGAAATCAGCAAAGGCTATAATGGCGTGCGGCCATCCATGCTGGTTCGCGGTCTGCTGCACCCAGGCCGTCTCGTCTTCAAAGCGGTCGTTGGCCCAGTTGGTCTGAACATAAACCGATTTGGTCACGCCCGAGCTTGCGAGATCGGCGAGATATTCCTCGATCGGATAATCGCGGCGGATCGGCTCATAGGGCCCGAAGATGCGCGGTTGCATCGGACCGATCAGCCACGGCAGGTCCGCCTGACGCCAGATGTGATGATGTGCGTCGACGAACTCGCTCACGCGGCTCTCCTTGTTCCAAGCGACAGCAGATGCGCGACGATCGCTGCGCTTGACCCGCCATCGACGAGATCATCGACAAAGCGCTGGATCGCGATCAGCGCCTCGGTTTGCGGCTGAAAGCCTGCCGCCGTTGCCAGCGGCGTCAGCCAGCTGACGCGCCAGGCCCGGCGCGACAATTTCGCGACCGCATCCCGCAGGGCGGAAACATCGCCGCGCTCCAGACCGTCGGAAACGATCACGACCGCAGCGCCACGCGCATAGCCGCCGAACCGTGGTACAGCCAAAAAGGCCTGAAGCGCGTCGCCGATGCGGGTGCCGCCATCCCAGTCGCTGACCAAATGTGTAGCCGCGTTCAGGGCCTGCTCGCGGCGTTTGAGCCGCAAGGCACGCGTGACGCGCGTAAGCCGAGTCCCGAAGGTGAACACTTCGGCGCTATGGGTCGCCTGGAGAAGGGCGTGCGCCAGCTTCATGTTTTCTTCGGTGCGCGCCTTCATCGAGCCGGAGACGTCGATCAATAGCAACATCTTGCGCGGCCGTGCCCGACGCCTCAATCGTCCAAGCCGCAGCACCTCGCCGTCATTGCGCACGCTGTCGCGCAAGGTACGGCGCAGATCGGCAA
>JBATYU010001054.1:0-2078 GCA_049674245.1 Bradyrhizobium sp.
TCATGGGTGAAATTCGCAAACTGAAATCGAGCAGAAGTGGCGGCGATCCCCCGCGAGAGTCAACGCCGCGCCGTCTTGCGGCGATTGTCGCCGGCGATATCGCGGGCTACAGCCGCCTCATGCAGATCGATGAAGAAGGAACGCATCTTCGCGTGAAGCGGATCGAGCGTGACCTCATAGAGCCCAGCATTGTGGGGCATCACGGAAGGCTCGTAAAAACCACCGGTGACGGATTTATTGCGATTTTCGACAGCCCTGTCGAAGCTGTGCGATGCGGTATCGTCATCCAGCAAAACATGGTTGGGCGCAACGCATCGATGCCGAAAGTTCATTGGATTGAATATCGGATTGGCGTCAATCTTGGCGACGTTATCATCGAAGCAGACGAAGTTTTCGGCGATGGCGTCAATATTGCCACGCGCCTTGAGGGTATTGCCGCTCCTGGCCAAGTTTACATCTCTGGCGGCACTTACGAACAGATAAAGCACAAACTGGTTTGCGGATATGAGTCGCTCGGAGATCGCAAAGTAAAGAACATCACGGATCCGGTAAGCGTCTACCGCGTGCTTCCGGATCCGGCCGCCTTCAACAGGACTCGAAAACGACGCGAGAACATTCTGATTTTTTTGCTGAGCCTCTTTTTGTTGGTCATCGCAAGCGGTGTCCTTTGGTATTTGTTTTGGCAACCGCATGGCAAGGTAGGAGGTCAGGCTTCAGCCCCGGTTTTGCCCCAGATACCGAAGGTGCTCACGTCACCGCCGCCCACCGTGAAACAGGCAGCGCCCCAAACTCAGCCCGCGCCTTCGGTGGCTCCAGCTGTGAAACAAGGGGCGTCGCAACCTCAGCTCGCGTCTCCAGCCACGCCTGCAACAAAGCCGGCCCCGCCGGTCCGAGAGCCCGCAATGTACACGCTTCGCGGCGGTAGCTTCACAATGGGCAGCAATGACGATGTCACGGAGAAGCCACTTCACCAGATCACGATCAAGCCGTTTGCGATCAGTCAGTTTCCAGTCACCGTTCGCGAATGGAACGAATGCGCTGCAGCGAAGGCATGTGCGTTCACGGCGTCAGGCAATGATGACGCGCCCATCACGAACGTAAGCTGGAGCGATGCCAAGCAATTTGTTGCCTGGCTCGCGGGCGCAACACGCAAGGCCTATCGGCTCCCTAGCGAAGCCGAATGGGAATATGCCGCCCGCGGCGGCACGCAGACAAAGTACTGGTGGGGCGACCAGCTTCTGTCTGGCATGGCCAATTGCAAGAACTGCACTGACATCGCAGCCGCCGAGCAACCCATCAAGGTCGGGAGTTTCAGGCCAAATCCGTTTGGGCTGTATGACATGGGTGGCGGCGTCGATCAGTGGGTAGAGGATTGCTGGCACAAGAATTATCAGGGCGCCCCGCTGGACGGGTCCGCGTGGGTCGAGAGCGATTGCGTGTCGCACGTCATTCGGTCCGGGTCCTGGAAGAATGACGCGCGCTATGCGCGGCCGGCGAACCGCGATAGCTACGACACGAATGTTCGATACCAGACACACGGAATGCGGGTCGCCCTGTCTCCTTAAAAGCTCAGAGGAGAACGTCCATGAAAATCGCCCGGTCTATCGTGCTATCGGCGGCGCTGGCGGCTGTGTCGTGCGCTGCCTACGCTCAAGGAAAGCCCACGCCAAAGGATGCGGTTCTGTATTTCGTTTGGCCGCAGGACGGCACCGTGATCAAAGGCGGGTTCTGGTGTCGCTTTGGTCTGCGCAACATGGGTGTCACCCACGCGGGCGACGATTTTCAGAACAGCGGCCATCATCATTTGCTGATTGATGTGAATGAGCCACTCGATCCCAACGAGCCGATCCCACAAGACAAGTCCCATCTTCATTTCGGAGCAGGCCAAACCGAGACACGTATCGAGCTGCCGCCCGGCACGCACACTCTCCAACTGGTGTTGGGCGATGCCAGGCATTATCCGTTCGTTCCTCCGCTCGTTTCAGATAAAATTACAATCAGGATCAGGTAGAATTGGCTTGGTTGCGGTTCTCATTAATGCCGGTCGGTCCAGTTCTCGACTGCGCTGCACCACCAAT
>JBATYU010001055.1:0-2011 GCA_049674245.1 Bradyrhizobium sp.
GGTGGCATTGACGGAATAACAGCGTTCGTGATTTGTTCAAGAAGCTGGGCAAGGGAAGCATTTTCGGCCGCCGGGAGGATGATGATGACGGGATTTTCGACCAGAACCTTTTTGCTGGCGGCAGCGCTGGCCGCACTGACGACATCCGCATTTGCGCAAGCGGCCGCGCCGACGCCCTGGGAGCTGAAGCCGGACACCGGCTATGGCTACGGCAAGGACGGCAAGACCTTCGCCTACAAGATCGGGACCAACAATGCCGGCATGCTGCTGAAGGGCGCCAAGAAGGTGCCGAAGGGCACGTTGTTCTTCATCGGCCAGAATGGCCAGTTGTACATGCGGACCGGCCCCTATCTCGAGGGCGACGGCAAATTCATGTTCGGCACGAATTGAGGGGGCTTGGTCGTCCCGGCCAAGTGAGCGCAGCGAACGCTGAGCCGGGACGACATCAAATCTAAAACGCCGCCGCCAATTCCTTCGCGCCCGGCAGGTTGCTGTTGGAATCCATCCTTGAGTCGGTGACCGCCAGAAGCTTCGCCACCGTGTTGTGGCGGATCGCGACCGGGTTGCGCTCGTAGCCTGACCGCTGGAAGAAATTCGCGGTCGGCACCTGCTCGCGCATCGCTAAAGGCATCGTCACCATGTCGAGCCCGGTGCCGTCGCCGGTCAGGTTCATCATCTCCAGCTCGGCCGCGTTCAGCGGACGCGTATAACCCTTGATGCGGGCGAAGATCACCGACGTCAGCAGCTTGTGGGTTTGCAGCATCGGTCCGACGTCGATGTCGAGCACCATGGCATGCAGTGCCCAGCCCTGCGGCGTATCGCCGATTTTCTCGTGTTGCGACCAGTCGTCCGGCACCGAACGCGCCAGCGCCACCATTTTTTTCAAGACCGCGATCTTGCGGTCCATGGTCTGGCGTGCGGGACCTGACAGGCCCGCCGCCTTCTCCGTCAGCAGTTTGATGAACCCCTCGCCTTGCTCGGCAAGCAGTTCGACGCTGTTGGTGGTGAGCAGCTGGTTGTAGCCGATCGCCGTCGAGATCGCGCGCGATCCATGGAAACCCGACTGCGAGGCGTGGTTGCCGTTGCCGCCGGTTTCAAACGCATAGACCCGCACCGCCTGCTCGCGCGTCAATCCCGCTGATGATGCGAAGCGGGCGTAGGCGCGCTTGAATTCGAGCTCGTTCGCGGGCCGCTGCGGCGTCCACTGGAAATGGTCCGCCGCGGCTTTCAGGAGATCGGCGACGACCGGAATAGGTTTGTATATGCGCGGGTGCTCCGGCGCGGCTTCCGGTGACGGGCCGGGCGGACGCGATGGGCCGGTATAAACCGGCGGCTGGGTCAGCACGTAGTCATCGAGCGTGATAGCGAGATGCTCGCGTCGCTTGGCGTTGCGCCCGCGCCGCTTGTCCGCGATCGAGGTCCAGTAGGCGCTCGCCTGCGCATTGAACGCCGCGCGCGCCGCCAGATATTCCTTCCACGACGCCGCCTGCGCCGCCTGCGCCTCGGCCACGACGGACGGCACCACGTCGCCCAGTTGCGGCGCGAGATGCGGCAAGGCGAGCGCGGATATCATCAGGACACGGCGAATCGGTGCGCGAAGCATCGGGTCCTTGTACCCGAAAACGCGGCTACTTCCAGGCAAACACCGGCTGTTCCAGCTCGGCGACGCGAGTATCGCGGCCATCGAGCACTTCGCGAAATTGATAGATCATCGCCGCTGTCGGCGCGTGGATCAGCCGATCCTCCCAGTGAAAACGGATCACCCGCCGTGTGCTCTGGGGAATGCTGACGAAGTCGAACGCATCTGTGCGCTCGATCGTATCGAGCGGGATCGGATGCACGGAGGCGACCTCGGCGGCGTTCGGCGAGATCGCCTGCCCCACGCCGGCCCACACCACGACCGGCGTGATCAGATAGCCCGAGCGGGTCGGATAATCGTCGAGCAGGCCAAGCACCGCGTCCTCTGCGAGCGCAAGGCCGAGTTCTTCGCGAAGCTCGCGCAAGCTCGCCT